>JAFWDF010000089.1 GCA_017534025.1 Bacillota bacterium | reverse complement strand
TCAAATTCCCGCTCCAGCCGCTCGACAATGATTTCCATATGCAGCAACCCCAGGAATCCGCAGCGGAACCCGAATCCCAGCGCAGCGGAATTTTCCGGTTCAAATACAAAGGCAGCGTCATTGACCTGCAGTTTTTCCAATGCATCCTTCACGGCATCATACTTGTCGCCTTCCCCCGGATACATCCCGCAGTACACCATCGGCCGCACCGTCCGGTAACCCGGCAGGGCTTCCTCCGTTGGCGCTTCGGCCAGAGTGATGGTATCGCCCACCTTGGCGTCCCGTACATATTTAATACTGCCGCAGATATAGCCTACTTCGCCGGCGCGCAGTTCGTCCACCGGCACCATGGACGGCGCCATTACACCGACCTCGGTCACTTCATAGTCCGCTCCGGAAGCCATCATGCGGATCATGTCGCCTTTTTTCACACGGCCGTCAAAGACTCTGGTGAAAATAATTACGCCCTTGTAATTATCATAAACGGAGTCAAAAATCAGCGCGCGGAGCCTGCCGTCCGGATCTCCGGCCGGAGCCGGCACATTCTGCACAATGTCCTCGAGAACATCTTCGATATTCAGGCCCTCCTTGGCGGAAATAAGCGGGCAGCCCTCCGTATCCAGGCCGATGACTTCCTCAATTTCCTCCTTCACCTCGTCCGGACGGGCGCTGGCCAGATCGATCTTGTTAATGACCGGCCGTATTTCCAGATTTTCATCCAGCGCCAGGTACACGTTGCCCAGCGTCTGCGCTTCCACGCCCTGCGTCGCGTCCACGATCAGCACCGCGCCTTCACAGGCTGCCAGACTGCGGGACACCTCATAATTGAAGTCCACATGACCCGGCGTATCGATGAGATTCAGAACGTATGTATTGCCGTCTTTCGCTTTATAATGCAGACGCGTGGTCTGCAGCTTAATGGTAATGCCCCGCTCCCGTTCCAGATCCATGTTATCCAGAAACTGCGCTTTCATATCCCGTTCCGCCACCAGGCCCGTCGTTTCGATCAGCCGGTCGGCCAGAGTGGATTTCCCATGGTCGATATGCGCTATAATACTGAAATTACGAATTAATTCCTGATACTGATTCATATATTGTTTCCTTTTATTATAATGATTTCCGGTACGTGTACATCAGGCCGCCGTTAAATATCGCCCGGTCACCCAGACTGAGGGCAGTCCGGAGATACTCCGGATCCGTCACCGTAAACCCGGAAATGTTATCCACGCCGTACCGGAACAGAATATCGGAAGCCGTTCCCGACGGACCGACTACGGATACTTCTACCCTGTCTCCGGCAATCTGCAGCAGCCGCGGCAGCGTTTTGTTGGTCAGCGTCATACCGGTAATAAACAGAAAATCCTGCTCCGGAATGAGGAATTCACAGGCACTGTCCGGATAATCGCCTTCGGACGGGCTCCTTTCCAGAATCGAAAGCTCCGCCAGTCCGCTGAGCTGCTGGACAATCCGCGGAAAATGCCCCACTACGGCCACCTTCTTCCCTGCCATGTATTTCGGAGGATCATCAAACGGGTCTTCATTTCTGCGGTCCTCCGTGCCGAAAAGCACGTCCTCCTCCAGAATGCGGTCTTCGCCGGTTCCGTTGATCTCAGCTGACACACTGACTTTGCGGCCTTTTTTCGGCTGCAGTTCCACACCCAGTGACAGAAGGCGGTCAAGAGCATTATAATACGCGTTAACAGCGGCCATGCCGATGCCTGCCTCTATAAAATTCCAGGATTTTGCAGCGGCCGCGACGTCCTTCAGATCCATACCGACGACAACTTCCGGCAGCATGCGCGGCCGGGTATCCGTTTTCACGGTATGCGCCACGCCGCAGAGGCGGCCGGCTTTTACCATCGTCCAGGAACTGCCGACCACAACTTCCTCAACGATGTGCCCGGCAGGAATACCGTTGATCAGCTCGTCATACATTTTCCACATAATTATTCACCTCTCCTGATAATCAAAACTCATATTCTATTATTATATATGAAAAACACGTACAATACAGAACGACTTTTCCTGCCGCCGCAATAATTCTCATTTTATCACGAATCCGCCATTCCCTGTCCTGCTGAAAAATAATTCGATATTCTGAAGAAAGTGCTTGAAATGGCTCACCTCTTCGCATATAATGTACGAGATAATTTGCGAAAGTGGGGTGAAAATAATGGCAAATATTGAATCAGCAAAGAAAAGAATTTCTGTAATCGAGAACAAAACAGCTCGCAACAGAAGAGTAAAGGACCACGTCAAGGAAGCTGTCAAAGGCTTTGACAAGGCTCTTGCTGCCGGTGACATGGAGACTGCGGAAAAGCAGCTCATTCTCGCGGAAAAGAAGCTGACTAAGGCTGCGTCCAAGAATGTTATTCACAAGAACGCGGCTTCCAGAAAAGTTTCCAGACTTTATAAGAAGTTTAACCAGGCGAACGCTGAATAAAAATCTCATCCGTCCCCACAAAAAGCGCATAAGTTAAATGCGTGCCAAACGAAGGGCCAGTGTCTCACCCTTCGTTTTTTATTTTTTGTATAAAAAAACTGCTGCCCGGTGAACCTCGTCACACTCTGCAGCAGTTTTTCATTCCTATTACCGTCATCCTCCGGATCAATCTTCAAAATCGCTGGTTTTTACATTGACGATGCTGGTGATTGCAGTGGCAAGACCGGCAGCCGCGATGACCAGACCGAGGATCATGGTGACAATGGCAAGTCCTCTTTTCATAATCTGCCTCCTCCGGAATAATATCTGTGACAATTATATCAAAAAATCATCTTAAGGAAAACCATTTCAGGCTTCTTTGTTTGAAAATTCCTCAGCGGCACAGAGTATCGCTTCCGTCAGCAGCGGAACGACAGTATCCAGCGCTTCTTCATTTGCCTCAAAGGCGCCGTGGTGCAGCCCGGCATTTTCCCGCCCGGCAAATCCGGTACCGGCAAAGAAATACACAGAAGGCACTTCCTTCGCAAAGAAGGAAAAGTCATCCACGCTCATCAAAGCCCGGTCCAGTTCATGCACACGCCCGGTCCCGAGGAAAGATTCCGCGCAGCGCCGCAGCAGATCCGAAACCTGCGGATCATTATACAGAGCAATATACCCCGGACGAATCCGCAGCTCAGCAGAAGCGCCGAAAGACGCTGCGGTATGTTCCGCGATTTCCCGCATGCGCCGAAACGCCAGATCTCTGACTTCCGGGGAAGCAGTACGCATTGTCCCGGTGAGAACGGCTTCGTCGCAGACCACATTCTCCGCTGCACCGGCATGAAATTTTCCGATGGTGATTACACACGGCTCATATGCACTGATATTCCGGCTGACCATAGCCTGTATGGACAGCACAATCTGCGAAGCGGCTATGATCGCATCCACTCCGTTTTCCGGATACGCACCATGGCTGCTCTTTCCGTGCACAATGATGTCAAACATATCCGAGGAAGCCCGTACAAAGCCATCCCGTACCGCGATCTCCCCTGCCGGGAGTTCCGGTTCACAATGAAAACCCAGCACCGCCGCGACATCCGGATTCTGCAGGCAGCCGGCTTCAATCATGCGTGCCGCGCCGCCATCCGTCTCCTCCGCCGGCTGAAACAGGAATTTCACCGGTGCAGCCAGCTGCTTTTTCATCTCCGGCCGGGAAAGAATCATCGCGGCGCCCAGCACAGCCGCCATGTGCATATCGTGTCCGCAGGCATGCATAATGCCTTCCTTCATGGAACGAAACGGCAGCTGGCACTGCTCTTTCACGGGCAGCGCGTCCATGTCCGCTCTGACTCCGATGCAAGTCTGCGCCTCCTGCCCGGAACAGGCCGCATCTGATTCCGGAACGATTTCCGGTGTCAGCAGGGCCGTTACGGCGGTGGGCAGCGGACGAGCCGTACTGCAGCCCAGGTCCTTCAGCTTTTGTTCAAGAAAAGCAGCGGTTTCCCATTCCTGATCCCCCAGTTCCGGATACCGATGCAGATGCCGGCGGATCTCCAGTATGGTTTCCCTGCATTCTCTGTAACTGTCAACGATAATGTCCCGCATGCTATTCCTCCGCCGGAATATTATCCTGCCTTCTGATTTTCTTCGTCGTCGTACGGATAAAATCTTCCGTACGGACAGTAATCTGTTTGATGCGTTTGTAGCTTGCCATCTCTTCGTTGACATCCTTCACCGCATCGCGGATATAATTCTGGATCTCGTCCTGCGACATTTCCGATCCCATGGTTTCACGGAAAAACTCATAATCCGGATATACCTGGCAGGCGATAATCTCCTGTCCGTCCCGTTTTCCTGCATATACCATGGCTTCCGTCACGCAAGGCAGCTGATTCAGGATCATTTCGATTTCTTCCGGATATACATTCTCACCGGATCTTGTCACAATGACATTCTTGTCCCGGCCAGCCAGATACAGCCAGCCGTCCCGGTCCGTAAATCCCCGGTCCCCGGTGTCAAACCAGCCGTCGATAAAGGCTTTTGCGTTCTCCTCCGGCATATTGTAATACCCCAGCATCACATTGTCCCCTTTGAAGAGAACCCGTCCGATGCCGTTGCTGTCTTTATCAATAATTTTAATGTCTCCACTGCGGACGGCAAGGCCCACGGAACCGGCTTTCCTGTAGCGCTCCGCAGCCTTCTGCGGCGTTCCGGATACCAGCGGGGTGCATTCGGTCAGTCCGTATCCCTGCAGAACGATAATCCCGATATCTTCAAAGAACCGGATGATCTTCGGCGACAGGGCAGCCGCCCCGGTAATGATAATCCGCAGTTCTCCGCCGAGGTTGCTGTAAATCGACTTGAAAAGCTTCCTTCTGACGTCGATGCCGACGGTCCGCAGTTTTTTACTGATGGACAGTGCCCGCTCCAGCGTCTTCACCCGGTTCTGCTTCTTCGCAGTCTTCCAGATGCGGTCATAGATAAGTTCAATAACCATCGGAACAGCGATGAATACACTGTTCTGCGCTTCCGAAAGATTTTTGGTAATGTATTTCAGCCCCTCGCAGAATGCGGTGCTGGCACCCCTGTAAAGCACCAGAAGCATGCCGTAGGTGCATTCATAGGTATGGTGAATCGGCAGTACGGACAGCGTTTTGTCTGTCGGCAGAATATGCGCGATGCGGCAGGTGTCCATTACAATCGAACAGATGGCTGTCTGCGAAAGCATGACGCCTTTCGGATTTCCCGTCGTCCCGGAGGTGAACAGCAGCACGCTCATCTCTTCCGGATCGGTCTCCAGCCCGGTGAAACCGTCGTACCCGCTGTTCAGCAGCTGCTCTCCGGCAGCAACCATTTCCTTCCAGTCATCGGTGGCCACGGAAGATGCGGAAGGACCTCCCTGCGCCTCCAGATGGGCGGCCATCGATACGCTCTGCTCCGTCCGGTCCCCGTAAAATTCCATACGGATCCGCCGGTCTGCGCAGCCGAGCTGTCCGATCTTATCTTCCGAACTGTCTCCGTAGAAAATGATCCGGCAGCCCGCAGTATCCATCAGGTTTTCAATTTCCCGCGGACTCAGTTCCTTGTCGATCGGCAGAATCACACCGCCGCCGATGATCACTGCCAGATAGGTTACGATCCATTCATAGGAATTGGCTCCCATAACTGCGATCTTCTGACCCAGCAGGCCGGATTCCATCAGATGGGTTCCCAGAGCGTCCACGTCATGCGTCAGCAGGGAATAATTAATCGGAATATATTCTCCGCCTCTCGTTTTTTTCACCCAGAAAGCGGGGTTGTCCGGATTGATGTCCCGGCTTCCGAAAATCATCTCCCGTACGGTATGAATCTCCCGGATATCGGTATACCAGTATTTTTCCCGTTCTTCAAAAGTCAATCCATCGTGATCCATTTTCACTCTCCACTATTTCATCCTGTTTACTTCAGGTTTTCCGGATTCAGTCCCTCCAGTTCAGGCAGCACAAAAAGCCCGTTTTTCCGGACCAGTACATCATCGAACCAGATTTCTCCGCCGCCGCATTCTTCTCTCTGAATCAGCACAAGATCCCAGTGAACTGCGGATTTATTGCCGTTCGGAGCTTCATCATAGCAGGCGCCCGGAGTCAGATGGAAACTGCCGGCAATCTTCTCATCAAACAGTGTGTCTTTCATTGGATAAAGCACATAAGGATTCACGCCGATGGCGAATTCCCCGAAATAGCGGGACCCTTCATCGGTATCCAGTATTTCTTCAATCCGGTCATTATTATTGCACACTGCTGCAATTATTTTACCATTTTTGACCGTAAATTCAATGTTGTTGAACTCGGTTCCCTGGTATGAGGACACCGTGTTATACCGGATCTTTCCGTTCACGGAATCCATTACCGGCGCGGTGAAAACTTCCCCGTCCGGGATATTGCATTTTCCGTCACATTTAATGGCCGGAATATCTTTGATCGAAAATGTCAGGTCCGTGCCCGGTGCTGTCAGGCGCACCCGGTCGGTGCGGTTCATGAGTTCCACCAGCGGATCCATCGCAGCCGACATCTTCCGGTAATCCATCGTGCAGACATCAAAATAAAAATCTTCAAAATCTTCTGTACTCATCCCGGAAAGCTGTGCCATAGACGCATTCGGATACCGCATCACAGCCCATTTTGTGTGATTTACCCGCTGATCCGTGACCGGCCGCAGTATCCGGTTGTACATCTGCATTTTTTCTCCCGGCAGACCGGAAAGCTCCGAAATATTATCGGCAGCACGCACCGCGATATACGCGTCCATGCCTTCCATTTCCACCATCTGGCAGTCGCGCATAAAAGCGAGCTGTTCTTCTGAGCAGCCCCGGATAATCTCTCTGGTAATGCTGCTGTCGCTGAGATTTACAAACGGCTGTCCGCCGGCTCTGTACACTTCTCTGACCAGTTCACGGATCAATGGCGCAGCGGACGAACCGTTCTGCTCGATCAGCACCCGTTCTCCGGATTGCACTTCGCAGGAGTAATTGACGATCATCTCTGCAAATTTCTTTATCCTGTTATCCATTAATGTATAAATCTCCCTGAAAATATAATCTTTGGTGATTCGCTCCGCGAACCGCAGCGGCTGTTCCTCAGCCCAGGAACTCCGCCATGCCCAGCGCGGTACGGATCATATCGTTGAGACCCTGTTCCCGCTCTTCCGGACTCATTTTTTCATCATCGGTGAACCGGTCACTGACAGTCATGATTGCCAGCGCCCGCGCACCGTACCTGGCTGCATTCATATACAGCCCCGCCGCTTCCATTTCCACGCCGAGAACACCCATTTTCGCCCAGCGTTTCCAGGTATCCGGATCATCATCATAAAATACATCCACCGATGCGACGTTGCCGATTTTCACCGGAATATTCAGTTTTTCGGCAGACTGTTTCGCAGCGAAAAGCAGATCCGGATCCGCGCACGGAGCAAAATTCCCCGGCAGATCATAAGTATACTGGAAATTGGAATCTGTAGACGCCGCCATGGCCAGCACTACATCTCTCAGATGCACATCTTCCTGGTACGAGCCGCAGGAGCCGATCCGGATGAGATTGCGGCATCCGTATACCGTAATGAGTTCATGCGCATAAATTGAAACGGAAGGAATGCCCATACCTGTCGCCATGACAGACACACGGTGTCCCTGATACATTCCGGTATACCCGAAATTGCCCCGGATTTCATTAAACAGAACCGGATTTTCCAGAAAGTTTTCCGCAATATATTTCGCGCGGCTGGGATCGCCCGGCAGATACACAGTTTCTGCAATCTCGCCGATCTCCGCGCCGATATGAATCGATGCACCCATAATCTGCTCCTTTAATTCATGGTTTTTCCGAAGAATTCCACGGCGCCTTCAATCTTCTTCATTAATTTATCAAACTGTTCCGGCCGCAGTGACTGCGCACCGTCGCAAAGAGCGTTCTCAGGATCATTATGCACTTCGATCATCAGGCCGTCCGCACCGACAGCAATAGCGGCCATGGCCAGCGGTTCGACCATCCAGCGGATGCCTGCCGCGTGGCTCGGATCAATGATGACCGGAAGATGAGTCATTTTCTTCAGCATCGGAACGGCGGAGATGTCCAGGGTGTTGCGCATGGACGTTTCAAAAGTACGGATTCCGCGTTCGCATAAAATAACCTTATCATTGCCGCCTGCCATGATGTATTCGGCGCTCATGACCAGTTCTTCCAGAGTGTTGGCCAGACCGCGCTTCAGCAGAACCGGCTTGTCAATTTTGCCAAGTGCCTTAAGAAGCTGGAAATTCTGCATATTTCTGGCGCCCACCTGTACCATGTCCACATCTTCAAACAGGTCCAGATGTTCCGGCGTCATGATTTCCGTTACAATCGGAAGACCGGTGTTCTTTTTCGCTGCAAGCAGCAGCTTCAGGCCGTCACTTTCCAGTCCCTGGAAAGAATACGGAGAAGTACGCGGCTTAAATGCGCCGCCGCGCAGCAGATGTGCGCCGCTGGCTTTCACATCGTTGGCCACTTCCGTGATCTGTTCTTCTGTTTCCACAGAGCACGGACCGGCGATGACCTGGAAATTGCCGTCCCCGATTTTTGTGCCGGCGACTTCGATGACCGTGTTTTCCGGATTGATCTTCCGGTTCGCCTTTTTATATGGCTCCTGAATTCGTTTGACATCCTCGACGACGTCATCGATGGCCAGCAGGTCGTCAATATCCAGAACGGATGTGTCGCCTACCAGACCGATCAGGCGGGATGTTTCCCCCTTCGATTCGTGCAGTTCAAAGCCTCTTTCCCGCAGGCGTTTTTTCAATGCCGCGGTTTTTTCCAGATTTCGGTCTGCTTTAAGTACTATTACCATGCTTTTTTACTCCTTTTCCGATATTGACTGTTTTTACTGCCGGAGTGCGAAAACAGGGCTGCTCCGGAAACTCCGAAACAGCCCTGTCTTTCAATTGCTGAATCAATACTTTTTCAATGTCCGGCAGGGTATGAACCGGTTACTCGGCGCTCTCTCCGGCCGGATCCTCCGGAAGATCGTCCTCTTTTTCGATTTTAGCCACCATCTGGCCGGCGACAACCTGATCGCCTTCCTTCACGTAGATCTTGGAAACAGTACCATCCATAGTTGCAATGATATTGGTTTCCATCTTCATCGCTTCAATTACCGCGATTGGATCACCCTTCTGAACGGTATCGCCTTCCTTGGCAAGTACCTTGATGATGTTGCCCGGGATATTGGCGCCGACATCAGTATCCGCGTCTTCATCCGCCATAACGATGGACTGGGTAGTGGCCAGTGTCTGTGCCTGCTTATCCTTGATAACAATGGTACGCATCAGGCCGTTGACCTGGAAGGTCAGCGTACGGTTGCCGTTTTCATCCGGTTCGGAAATTTCAACCAGTTTAACAACCATGACCTTACCGTCATTAATCGTAACTTCGCAGGTTTCGCCTTCTGCCACGCCGTGGAAGAAGATATCACTGTCCATGTAACGGAAGTTTCCGTCCTTCTCCAGAGAAGTCAGATAATCTTCAAATACCTTCGGATACATGGAATAACTTACCAGATCCTGCTCGGTCATTTCACGGCCGAACTTTTCTTCCAGATAGGCCTTTTCTTCTTCGAAATCTTCAGGCGGAAGCAGGGAGCCCGGTCTGACATCGATATGCGGCTTACCCTTCAGTACCAGTTCTCTCAGGTCTTCCGGGAATCCGCCTTCCGGCTGTCCCATCATACCTTCAAAATAGGATACTACCGAATCCGGGAAGTCCATGCCTGCAGCCTTTTCATAGATATTTTCCGGTGTCAGGTCATTCTGGACCATGAAGATCGCCATATCCCCGACTACCTTGGAGGACGGCGTAACCTTGATGATATCGCCCAGCATCTGATTCACCTGAATGTACATTTCCTTCACTTCTCTGAACTTGTGTTCCAGACCGAAGCTTGCTACCTGCGGACGCAGGTTGGAATACTGACCGCCGGGGATTTCGTACTTGTAGATTTCCGCCGTACCGTTCTTGAGTTCGGATTCGAACTCCGCATAGACCGGACGGATGCCTGTCCAGTAAGTGGCCAGTTCCTGCAGGTCGTCCGCGTTCAGGCCGCTCTGCCGTTCCGTATAATCCAGAGCCGCAGCCGTGGAGTTCAGCGCAGGCTGGGAAGTCAGGCCCGCCATACTGTCAAATGCTGCGTCGACAATATCTACACCGGCCATGGCTGCCATCATCAGTGTAGCTCCGCCGTTGCCGGAAGTATCATGCGTATGGAGATGGATCGGCAGACCGACCTCTTCCTTCAGTGCCTTGATCAGCTTTGCAGCTGCCATCGGCTTGAGGAGACCGGACATATCCTTGATGGCGATAATGTTTGCGCCTGCCTTCTCCAGTGTCTTAGCCTTATTAATATAGTACTTCAGATTGTACTTTTCTCTGCTTTCATCCAGGATGTCACCTGTATAGCACATGGCGGCTTCCGCAATCATGCCCTGATTTCTGACTTCATCGATGGAAACCAGCTGGCTTTCCACCCAGTTGAGGGAGTCGAAAATACGGAACACGTCGATACCCGCCTTGGCGGATTCCTTGACGAACTTGCGGATGGCATTATCCGGATAGCTCTTGTAACCTACCGCATTGGCTCCGCGCAGAAGCATCTGCATGAGGATGTTAGGAATCTTTTCTCTGAGCATCTCCAGTCTTTCCCATGGAGATTCCTTCAGGAAGCGCAGCGTTGTATCGAAGGTTGCACCGCCCCACATTTCCAGAGAGAACAGATCCTTGCCGAGCACTGCGTATGCCGGCGCGATGCGTTCCATATCCAGAGAACGCATTCTGGTCGCGTGCAGGGACTGCTGCGCGTCACGCATGGTCGTATCGGTGAACAGCAGTCTGTCCTGTTCCAGAATCCACTTGGAGAAACCGTCCGGACCCAGTTCATCGAAGATCTGCTTGGTACCCCGGAGAGTCGGAATAACGGATTCATCCACTACCGGCACCGGAGGGATATCAGCCGGCGGCTTGTTCCACTTCACTTCATTGACGGCCTTGTTCGCCAGGAAGCGGAGTACCTTAACCTCATCTTCATCCTTCGGAGGCAGTGCTACATTCAGCAGTTCCGGATTGCTGTCGATAAATCCGGTTGTGCATTCGCCCGCCTTGAAAGTCGGATGGTTCAGCACGTTCAGCAGGAAGTTTCTGTTGGTCTTGACGCCTCTGATTTCCAGTTCATTCAGCGCGCGGATCGCCTTATTGACGGTGCTTTCCCAGGTTCTGCCGAAGGAAGTAACCTTTACGAGCAGAGAATCATAGTATGGTGTAATAACCGCACCGGTGAAGCCGTTGCCGCCGTCAAGACGGACGCCGTTGCCGGAACCGGTTGTATAGAATTCAATTTTCCCGGTGTCAGGAGCAAACTGGTTGGCCGGATCTTCTGTGGTGATACGGCACTGGATTGCGGCACCTCTCATCTGGATGGATTCCTGATTCGGGATGTCGATCTCAGGAGAATCGAGCGGATATCCCATTGCAATCAGGATCTGCGCCTGAACGATATCAATGCCTGTTACCAGTTCTGTAACAGTATGTTCCACCT
>JAFWDF010000088.1 GCA_017534025.1 Bacillota bacterium | reverse complement strand
TAATATGCAGGAGATCCGCACAAGGATCAACAGCGTAAAGGATACGATGAAAATAACCAATGCCATGTACCTGATTTCCTCGTCCAAGCTCAGAAAGGCGAGGAACGGAAGGGATGCGGTGGCACCGTATTTTGAAACTCTGCAGGCGACCATCTCGGATATCCTGGAACGAAGCCCGGATCTCGGAAATGAAGGGCTCTTTGAGGATCTCGAGACCAGAGGAATCGATGCAGACGAAAGAAGAAGATGCTTCATCGTCATTGCCTCCGACAAGGGACTGGCAGGCGCGTACAATCACAATGTGTTCAAGCTGACGGAGGAACTGCTCAAAGAAACGTCCGGACAGGATGAACTGATCCTGGTCGGGCACATGGGCATCAACTACTTCAAAAATATGGACAATGTGACCATTGATGAAGACAATATCTATCCGGCGGCGGATCCGGTGATGTTCCGCGCGAGAGAAATTTCCGAGCAGGTAATCGAACGGTTCCTGGAAGGTGTCTACGACGAGGTTATCGTGGTGTATACCAAGATGATCAACTCGCTGGCATTCGAGCCGAAGGCATTCCGGGTACTTCCTCTGACCAGGGGTATGTTCGCCGATGCTCCGGAAACGGACGAATCCCTGCAGGAGCCGATCTACCAGCCGTCTCCTTCAGAGGTTCTGATGCACATCGTTCCTAATTACGTAAAGGGACTTATCTTTGGCGCCATCGTGGAATCCTACGCCTGTGAACAGAGTTCTCGTATGACGGCGATGGACAACGCGACTACCAATGCCAAGGAAATGATCGACGATCTGTCTCTGATGTATAATCGTGTCAGACAGGCCCACATTACGCAGGAAATTACAGAAATCGTAAGCGGCGCGCAGTCGACACATTAACAGGAGGTTTAAATGCACAAGGGAAAAATTGTACAGGTCATGGGGCCTGTAGTAGACGTACTTTTTGAAGGCGACTACCTTCCCATCATCAATGAAGCCCTCACAGTTGAACTGAATGGCAGTCCGGTAGCGATGGAAGTCGCGCAGCACATGGGCAACAGAACGGTCCGGTGCATCATGCTCGACTCCAACGAAGGCCTTTCCAAGGACATGGAAGTCATCGCTACGGAAGATTATATCAAGGTACCTGTAGGCGAATCTACACTTGGACGCATGTTCAATGTAGTAGGTGATGTCATCGATGGCGGGGAACCTGTGGAAGGTCTGAAATGGCCGATCCACAGAGAAGCTCCTTCTTTCGAGGAACAGACTCCGGTAGTCGAAGTATTTGAAACAGGGATCAAGGTTATCGACCTTCTGACCCCGTACGCCAGAGGCGGTAAGATCGGTCTCTTCGGCGGTGCGGGCGTAGGCAAAACCGTACTGATCCAGGAACTGATCACAAACGTTGCGGCGGAGCACGGCGGCTACTCCATCTTTGCAGGGGTAGGGGAACGTACCCGTGAAGGTAACGATTTGTGGAATGAAATGACAGAATCCGGCGTTATCAACAAAACAGCGCTGGTATTCGGTCAGATGAACGAGCCGCCTGGAGCACGTATGCGTGTAGCTCAGACCGGTCTGACACTGGCTGAGTATTTCCGTGATGAAATGCACCAGGACGTACTGCTGTTCATCGATAACATTTTCCGTTTCATCCAGGCCGGTTCCGAGGTATCCGCGCTGCTGGGCCGTATGCCTTCCGCAGTAGGTTACTAGCCGACTCTGGCCAACGAAGTAGGTGAACTTCAGGAAAGAATCACATCCACCAAGAACGGATCCATCACATCGGTACAGGCTGTATACGTTCCTGCGGACGACCTTACCGACCCGGCTCCGGCAACCACATTTACACATCTGGACGCGAAGACGGTACTATCCAGAAAGATCGCGGAACAGGGTCTGTATCCTGCCGTAGATCCGCTGGAATCCACCTCCCGTATCCTGGAAGCCGAAGTTGTAGGGGAAGAACATTACGATGTAGCCCGCCGTGTACAGGAATGTCTCCAGCGTTACGCCGAGCTGCAGGATATCATCGCGATCCTCGGTATGGAAGAACTTGCCGAAGAAGACAAGATGATCGTATATCGTGCGCGTAAGATTCAGAAGTTCCTGTCCCAGCCGTTCCACGTTGCAGAAAACTTCACCGGTCTGGCCGGTAAGTATGTAACCATTGCGGATACCATCAAGGGCTTCAAGATGATTCTTGACGGCGAAGTGGATGATCTTCCGGAAATGGCGTTCTTCAACTGCGGTCCGATCGAGGATGTATTCGAAAAAGCAAAGACTATGACAAGCAATGCATAGTGCATCCGTCTTCAGTGAGGTGCATATATGAGTACATTTAATTTAGAAGTCGTTGCGATCGATAAGGTGTTTTACAAGGGTCCGTGCGAATTTATGGTTTTCCCGGGACTGGACGGCGAACAGGGTATCCTGCCCGGCCATGAAGTCATGGTTGCGGCGGTGAAAGCCGGCGAGCTTCGCTGCAAGGTATCGGAGACCGAAAACATGGTCGCTGCAGTCGGCGACGGATTTGTGGAAATCCTCGGCGACAAGGTGGTCCTGATTGCGGACTTTGTTGAAAAGGCTGAAGATATCGATGAAATGCGGGCACAGCGCGCGAAGGAACGTGCGGAAGAGCGTCTGAAGGCGAAGCAGAGTGAACGGGAATTCATTCACAGCCAGGCCGCTCTGGCGAGAGCCATGGCCCGTCTGAAGGTATCGAGCAAGTACAAGAAGCAGAAGAAGATATAGTTTTTTATCGGTTCCGCCGGCGCGCATCCGCGCGTTTCGGCGGGGCCGGTGAGTTTCGTCCTGCGGCGCTGCATGGTACGCGCGCTGCCAGGACCGGTGAATTCGTCCTGCGGCGCTGCACCGCACGCGCGCCGGCAGGGCCGG
Source organism: Bacillota bacterium (assembly GCA_017534025.1). GTDB lineage: Bacteria > Bacillota > Clostridia > Peptostreptococcales > Anaerovoracaceae > RUG708. The sequence continues at coordinate 6,095 of JAFWDF010000088.1, read as the reverse complement.
CGATTCTGCCGGAGACGGTCATCATATACTGGAGGAAAACATGGAAAGTAAAGTAGTTGAACGGGACAATACACTGCGCATCCCGGTGGAAGCAGATGCGATCAAACTGTCAGTTGAGCTTGGCTGGGATCCGAAGGCTGGACTTCTGGTCAATAAGGTGATCGATGCTATCGAAGTAGCTGCAACCGGAGAATCCAAAAATGCGTACGATCTGGATCTGGCTGCCATCATTGAATACAGCAATGACAAAAAAGCGGATCTGATTTTCCACGGACAGGGATTTAAATTCGACAAGGCGGAAAGCGTCGTTCTCGGAGCGGACAGCCGCACCGGTCTCCACAAGGGTGTCAATGAACGCATTACCGTGCACCTGGCCCGCATACCTGCCGAAGTAAAGCGCATCCTCTTCTTCGTGAATATTCATGAAGGCGAAAAGGATCTCAAATACCTCGGCGATGTGGCCAACGCATTCATTCAGATTCAGTCGGATGAACGTTCGGTCTATTCGGAAATGGAGGCCTTTAAGTCTGAGGATGCAAAGGATGCGTCCAGCCTGGTATTCGCTGCTCTGGTGAGAGACGGCGACGGCTGGGTGATTCAGGGCATGTCCCGCTACGGTGCCGGCAATGACGCGCACGACGTATATGAAGGCATCACCGGAGCTGCATTCCGTTAGGTGATTGCCAATTATTCTGAAAAACTGTAAATTTGAAATTCCGGCCTTCCGGGTGCAGACTGCATCGCGGAGGGCTTTTTTCATGGCCGGCAGGGCTCTGTCCGACCGTCCTGCCGGCGTTCTGCCGGGCAAGCGCGGGAGGCGGGCGTCCGGAAGCCGGCCGGCGGCCGGATCATTAACATTACAAATGAATTACAATAGAATGAAATCTTAGGTACAGGTGGGGCCGGTGCATTGATAGCGGGCGCTTTTGCATGGTAAACTGAACGGCAAAGATTTTATGGTTCAGGTTTAACGTGGTGAGAGACGGATGAAAAGAATCAAGGCATTGATCGGCCAGATGTTCCGGTTTGGTATGACCGGCGGAATCTGTTTTCTGATCGATTACTTTCTGATGGTTATTCTGACCGAGTTTTTCGGTCTCTATTATCTGATCTCCAGTATCATTTCTTTTTCGATATCTACGATCGTGAATTACCTGCTGAGCCTTCATTTTGTGTTTGACAGTAATAATACTACCCGGAAATGGAAAGAGTTCACGGAATTCGCGCTGCTGAGCGGCATCGGACTGGGTTTCAATACTCTTTTAATGTGGCTGTTTACCAGCAGGGCGGGATGGCATTATATGATCTCCAAGATCATCGTAACGGCCATAGTAATGATATATAACTTTATCAGCAGAAAGCTGCTGCTGGAGAGGACAATCCGATGAGTGATTTCTTTGATAAGGATGGATTCCCTGTGGATGAACCGCAGTGGAAAACGATAGAGGAGCTGATCCGCGAAATCCGCGAGGAGAAGGAAGCGGCCGGAGAGCTGAAGGAAGAGAGTGCCGGTGAAGCGCTTAATGAAGCGGCCGGCGAAGAGATAAATGAAGCGGCCGGGCAGGACAGTGACGGTGTTAATGACCCGGCTGCGGAACCGGAAGCGCCGACAGAACCGGTGGAAGAACCGGTGGACACGGCGGCAGAACCGGAAGCGCCGGCAGAGGCTGCGGGCGAACCGCCGGAACCAATGGACGAAGAACTGGCGGACGAAGAGTTGGACGGGGATGAGCAAAGCTATTATATGGATCTGGACTGGGACAAGGTAAATGACTTGTCGAATCGGCAACTGGCCGGATCCGAGCTGAGCTGGGAACTCGAAGAGGAAGAGGAAACCGTTCCGCAGCCTACGCTGGCGGATCTGGACCTGCATGATGAAGAGGCAGGTCCGGAAGAACCGGCGGCAGATCAGGAACCGGAGCAGGAAATCGGGGGCGGCCCGGAACCGGCGACAGACCAGGAACCGGCCGAAGAGGCAGAAGAAAAGGCCGCGCCTGCCGCGGAGACTGCAGAGCCGGCCGCGCCGGAGAATGAGACGGCGAAAGCGGCAGAGCCGGCCGCGGAAGCTGTGAAGGCGGCCGCACCGGAAAATGAGACGGCGAAAGCAGCCGCACCGGCGGCCGCAGCGATTGCGCCGGATAAAGATTCTGCGAAGGACAAGCCGGAGCAGGAGGCGGATGCCGCGCAGGCGAAACAGAAGCGCCGCTGGGCGGTGCATCCGGTCAGTCTGCTGATTACGGCACTTCTGCTGGCGGCCCTGTTTATCGGCGTGTTCCGGATTTCCTATCCGGTGGATTATGACAATCTGGGCGGAACACACAGCTGGCTGTCAGCCACCACCCTGACCTTTGTGAATAACTGGCTGGATGAAGGACCGCAGGCCCTGCATTTCACCAATTACAACGGCCGATATTCCGTGGAATACCGGGATCTGGCAGACCGGGATGCATATGTAAGCTATCCGACCGGAACGACATTATTCGTTTATTCTGCGGCAAAGCTGACCGGAAAAGAGCATATTGACATATCCTTCCTGAAGCATTTCCAGATGGTCTGGTATCTGGTGGAAGCGATTCTGCTGGCCTGGTTCGCCATGCTTCTGACGGCCGGCAGCGGCTACCGCAGCGCCTCGGGCAAAGTAGTGATCGGCTTTATGACAGGGGCGATCTGGATTCTGATGCCGGTGAATGTCTGGTATCTGTCCAACGTGTACTTCGCGGACCAGTGTGTCATCCTGTGGGTGATGCTGTTCCTGCCGATCGAATATATGATCCGCGTAAAGGAGAAAGGCGGCTGGATTAACGGCGAAGACATTCAAGCCCTGAGCCGGGCGGAAAACCGCAAACGCCTGCGGGACGGCCGGGCACCGTTCGCGCTGTACGTCCTGCGGTTCATTATCATTTATACCGGCATGCTGATCGATTATTACTTCTGGCTGCTGGTATTCATGGCCTTTTTCACGGAATTCATCGGCGACCTGCTTAATAAGCGGGGCCTGGGCAGAGCGGTTTCCCGTTCGATGGGCTATGTCATTCCGGTGCTGGCAGCGCTGCTGACCTTCCGCTGGCAGGTTTCGGGAGTGGAAAACTGGCGGAAGCTCCTGTATGACCGTTTCGTGTTCCGCACCACGGATGACATTGCCGGGCTGGAAGAAGTCCGCGGCTTTTTCCGGAGCACATTCACAGCCGATTCCGAAGAAATGATGCAGTGGATGATTTATTATAATCTGGCCATTCTGGTCTTGGGCATCGTCTATCTGCTTTTCCACCGCGGACCGGGAAGACTGTTTAAAAGCAGCCAGTGCTCCATTCTGGTGACCGCCTTCGGCGCCATTGTATTCCATGTGCTGCTGCTCAAGCAGCATTCGGGCGTCCATGAGTTTTCCCAGATCAAAGTCAGCTGGTGGATTGCCATGATGCCTGTCGTATCGGCCATTCTGGTGCTGAAAATTCTGGCTCCGGAGAGCCGGAAAACCGGTGCCAGCCGCAACCCGACGCTCAGCTGGCTCATGCTGCTGTTTATGCTGACCTTCTCGGCGACCCTGTACATCACGCAGATTCCGTCTGTGGACCGGGCTTATTACCAGTTCCGCAACCAGCAGGAAAGCTATCCGATTGAGGAGGCCATCCGTGATTACACGGGATACCGGGATGTCTGCTTCTCCTTTACGTATGAAATACCGCAGACCCCGCCGCAGAAACTCGCAGTGGCCGGGAAGAAGGTTTACCATATCGATAATCTGGATGAAATCAGTGATATGTTCCCGGATCTGTGGATGGACAACGGCCGGCTGCTCATGGTCATGGAAAAATCCACCGATGAACTGACGCCGGAGCAAAATGAGGTACTGTATGCCATTTTCGATCCGGAAGCCGTCGTCGTGGAAAATTCGAGCTGTACGATTTTTGAAATTCCGGACTGGCGGGGAATGATTTAGTTTTATGTTAATGATACTGCTGCCGGCGGCTGTGTTGTGACGCCGGCCGGCAGTGAATGAGAATTGAGGCCGGCCTGTCCGGCAGCAGTATTCCCGCCGGAATGCCGGCGGGCAGGATGGAGTATTGTAATGAAGAAGGTTCTTGTGATCGGGGCCGGCCCGGCCGGCCTGACAGCGGCCTATGAACTTCTGAAACAATCGAATGAATATGAAGTGGTTGTCCTGGAGGAAAGCGGGCAGTTCGGAGGCATTTCCCGCACCGTCAATTACCGCGGCAACCGCATGGATATGGGCGGCCACCGGTTCTTTTCCAAGGTACCGGAAGTGAACGACTGGTGGGAAGAACTGCTGCCGTCGCAGGGATGGCTGTCCCTTGATGACAGGATGCTTGGACGGACCGGCACGCTGACGGAAGGCGGTCCGGATCCGGAGAAGGAAGATCGTGTCATGCTCCGGAGGAACCGCTTGTCCAGGATCTTTTTCCAGCAGAAATTTTTCGATTATCCGGTTTCCCTGAAGCTGGAAACGCTCCAGAAAATGGGTTTGGGAACGACGGTCCTGGTAGGGTGCAGCTATTTGAAGAGCTGTTTGTTCAAGCGGCCGGAGGAATCACTGGAAGACTTTTACATCAATCGCTTCGGCCGGAAACTGTACTCTATGTTTTTTGAGCGGTATACGGAAAACCTCTGGGGACGCCACCCATCCGAGATCTCTCCGGAATGGGGAGCCCAGCGTGTAAAAGGCCTGTCCGTTACGGCCATTCTGAAAGACATGTTCGGAAAAGCATTCCGGACAAAAAATCGCAAAGTGGAAACCTCGCTGATCGAGGAATTTAAATATCCGAAGCTCGGACCGGGGCAGCTGTGGGAAATCACGGCCGCCGAAGTGCAGCGCATGGGCGGCCGTGTTCTGACCGGCGCCAGAGCTGTGGGCGTGGAGCTGGCGCCGGATTCGGCGCCGCAAGAGCTGATATCCGGATCTGAGGCGGCGCCGTCCGGCGGCCTGCGTGCGGCAGTTTCTGCCGGCGCGCCGGAGCCTGACAAGCTTCGCGCGACCGCCGTGCTGTATGAAACGGAAGGCCGGCGAATCCGGGAAGAAGCAGATTTTGTGGTGTCGTCCATGCCATTAAAAGATCTGGTCAGCGGCATGAATGACGTGCCTGCCGCGCAGTCCGCCATTGCAGCCGGACTGCCCTACAGGGACTATATCACGGTCGGCGTGCTGGTTCCGAAGCTGAAGCTGAAGAACCGGACGAAGATCCCGACCGTGGGCAATATCATTCCCGATAACTGGGTGTACGTGCATGACCGCAACGTGGATATGGGCAGATTCCAGTTGTACAATAACTGGTCCCCTTATCTGGTGAAGGATCTGGAAAATACCGTGTGGATCGGCCTCGAGTATTTCTGCAACGAGGGGGATGCCATGTGGTCCATGAGCGATGAGGAATTTGCCCGCAAAGCCATTCGGGAGATGGTGATCATGGATCTGATTGAAAGCACGGATGAAGTGCTGGATTATCATGTAGAGCGGGTGAAAAAAGCTTACCCTGCGTATTTCGATACCTACGACCACATCGATGAGCTGCGGGAATGGCTCGACACGATTCCTAATCTTTACTGTGTCGGCCGGAACGGACAGCACCGTTACAACAACATTGACCATTCCATGTGTACCGCTTTTGAAGCCGTTAATGCCATTCGCAGCGGTTCGGCGGACCATTCTGCCATCTGGAATGTGAATACCGAACAGGAGTATCACGAGGACGGGCAGGATCGCATATAATTGAGAAAAGACCCACGGATCGTACTTCGGCGGAAGGGGAAACCCGCGCCGGGCAGACAGAACGTCGCCAGGCTGCCGGAACAGCGCTGGAAGTGAGATCCGTGGGTCAACTTTTAATAATCGGGAAGAACATTGGGCTGCGGCATTAAGGTCTTAATGCAGCAGCCCTTTATCGTTAATTTCCATGAACATGTCTGAAGATCGGTCGGTTAGTGAGTGTAAATCCGGGGCAGTAGCATCGATCTTTGGACATACCCCTTCGGATATGACTGGTGATGTCCAGAGGAGTGGACTTCTGTCGGAAATAAGAACGAAAATGTCCAAAGATTGGTCGGTTAGCGAAGGCAATCCGAAGTAATAGCATCGATCTTTG
>JAFWDF010000087.1 GCA_017534025.1 Bacillota bacterium | reverse complement strand
TCATAACTCCATGGGAAATCATTCCGGACACTGCCCGGTTTCGAAAACCTTTTATATCTGTACCCGTAATAAATACTGAGTTTATTCTTTTTCAGGATATGGCGGATCCTGGACAACTCCCGGCGGATCCGGTTCTCCGTCGTTCCGAAAGCGGCTGCAATTTCTGCCGTGCTGTATCCCCGTTCATAATACATAACCAGAATGCGACAGCGGTCTCTGCTGAGACAGCCTCCCCGGGGGGATATAAGAGCCCTGAAATGACATTGCATCGGATAATCCGGCTCATCCGTAATCCCGATGTCTCTGAAAACATTCTCCGGATAGGATTTCTCCCTGCTCCTCCTGTTCTGTCTCATAGATTACCTCCTGACGTCCAAAGAAATAGTATTTCCGAATAATAGAATCTGACGAATTGCCGCATGAAAGACCATGACCGCTGCCGCCTATTAAAACATTTCCTACAGAATACTGAAAACGGTTCCCGTTCAGAATTCCTCCGGAAATACTGAATCATGCTGATGATTCGAACCGGACATTCCGGGGTTCTTTTCCGGAAACGCTGCCCGGCGGTCTGGCGTATTAAGAACGATACGATGAACGCAGAGACGATCACTGGAGCAAACGAACCGATCGCATAATGAATCGTTTTCCATAGCAATGCTATCCTCTCTGAATCATATTGATGTTTAATAAAACATCTGTCTGAGATCCGCTGCTGCGGATCTGCGCAATATAGCTGCCGCACGCTGTGCATTCCACACTTCGATGCACCGGAAGCGGCGGACAGCAGGTCATGATCCTTCATCCGGCAATTCACCGGAAAGCGTATTCTGAATGCCGTTCCGAACCGCCGGACAGCCGGCTGTCATAACCGGCGGCCCGGCATCTTCTGCTGTCACTGCAGACCGGAAGAATCCGCATCGGCACAGAATTTCTCATAAACATCCTCAAGGGGTTCCCCGGGCTCATATTTCGGCTCATAATCGACCTCGAGAGTCAGATTCATCAGATCGATTTCCGAAGAAACCGCATCCGATTCCTTCTGAAGCCGTTTAATGATGCCCTTTACCTTGTTCCTGTCAAAATCAATTGTCTGAATCGTTTTTACAGGGTACATATATGTGTCCTGCGTCCCTGCCGGCGTCATGTAATAATCTTTGCCGAACGACTCAGACTCCGAAGCTTTCAACCGGGCCAGCACCATAAACCGGCGGATCACTTCCTGCCGGGTCTTATTGGCTGCCAGGGAAGCGTCCATGTCCCGCGGCGCAGAAGTCTTCGCCCGGTTAATCGCCAGGGCAAGCTTTTCCTTCTCCGCAAGCAGATCCATTAACAGATCGATCACCTTCCCGGCGTCCATCTCACTTTCCCGGACAACGGTCACGGCATCTTCCTTATCCGGCCTTCCCTGGCTGTACAGATGCACCTTTTTCGTCATCATCACATGCTCCGGTTCGGACAGGAAAAGCATCGCCTGCTGCGTCAGTTCGGTGAGATAATTCTGCATTCTGAAGGATTCTTTTAAAACCATAATATAACCTCCCATGATAACTGAATTCTGTAATAAATCTGATCTTCCTCCCCCTGCCTGCCCCCGGCACGCTCGCCGCCTTTCCGCAGGCGGGTCCCGGCAAGTGCTTCCCCGGGCAGGAGTGCTTTCTCCTCAGCAGAGGGACGGTATGAAGTTTTCAAGGTACAAAAAAACTGGTATTTGCGGCTGGCTCAGGGCATAGTACGCCCCTGAGTCAGTCCTTTTACAAATACCAGTTTCAAATTCAATTATTCATGCTGCCCGATTGGGCAAGCATTACTTTATCAAGCATCTTCATTAATGTCAATACTTTTTCATTATTTATTGACACGTGTTCAATACGTGTTATAATGGCATTGGTATTAATAATAAACGAAAGGAGACGGCACGCAATAGTTATTTCATTCGTGCCATACAGAATTATGTTTAAAGATAATTATACGTATCCTGCTGTAATAGAATATGAAGAACCCGATCTGATAAATATCTCTTTTCCTGATTTTCCGGGAACAATGACCTGTTCCGGTCCGGATCCTGAAGAATTCATAGAAAATGCCCAGGATTTGTTATGTCTCACGTTATGTGATTACCTGGACCGATCTGTCACTCCGCCACAGCCCGGACAATATAAACCAACTGAAAACCGGCAAATCATCCTGGTGAATGTATGGATTCCCTATCATCGGTCAAAAGTAAAAGAAGTTTATGTAAAGAAAACCTTAACCATCCCGGCATGGCTTAATGCTCTGGCACAGCAGAACAACATTAACTTCTCATCCGTTCTAACGGAGGCGCTCTGCGAAAAACTTGGCATTCCCGACAGAAAATAAAAAAGGGCTATCGCCGAAGAGATAGCCCGGTTCCTTCCTCAATGCTGCGAAGAACGCCTTTGGAAATGTCTCTTCCGCCATGCTCAGGGACAGTTACAACGGTACTTTTCCCTTCACAGGCATATTGATGATGAGAACCTTTCTGACGCACTTCATACCATCCTGCTTTGCGCAGGATCTTATCTACATCTCGATAACGCACAGGAATTCCCTCCATTGTAAAATGAATAAACTTTTCAACTTCCTGTGCCATATCAATCCAACAGGCAAGCATCCCTGCTTTTTGAAGAGCCTTTTAGCGGCACACCCCCTTCGAAGGTCGGGGTTTCATAGTATGCTCAAAGTTATGATCTGAAATCTCTGTACGTTTCTTTTTAGGAAGGCTTTTATATTATATCATTTTTCCCCGGAAAAAAGAACCGGCTGTTCCTGCCGGAACCGCCGGTTCAATCATTACTATTTATTATTCACCGGAAACAGATTCGCCTGTTCCCTCCCATTCCGGACGGAGACGGAACTCTTATTCCGAATCGCCGGCGTCAGCGCCTTCCTTTTCGAAGTAGATGACCATGCCTTCCATTTCTACGGACAGTCTGCCGTCATCGCCTGCTGTCAGGGTCACTTCATTGTCCGAGCCTTCATCAATCACTACCCCGGCATCGCTTTCGCTCCATTTGCCGTTCGTAGTATCACCCTGTACGGTGAGCACCGCCTTGCCGCCGCTCTCCAAATCAATCGTGAATTCTCCCAGAAGGGATGCAACGTCCCATTCCATGCCGGCATATTCCGCGGTGGTACCTACCCATTTGCCGACATAAGGACTGTCGGAAACAGCCGATCCGCCGCAGGCGCTCAGCAGAAGGACACTCAGAACCATTAAAATAACAAGTGCTAAGGATTTCTTTCTCAAAATATTCCCCTCCAATCACAAAATTACCGGAATGATACCTATGCAAATATTTTACATGCTGCCGCCATTTCTTTCAAGGAAAATATACCCGCGCGGGATGAACCGGCGCCACAGGTCGGACGGTTTCCCTGCTTACCGCCCGATCTTTCCTGCAGCAGTACGATCCCCACTATTGTTATGCAAATGTAAGAAATGCCGGTTGGGATCTGTGATACAATGACTTTACGCAAGACAGGGGCTTTATTCAGGTTTTCCCAACGATTGTCATGCCGCCCGAACGGCGGTTTCCCTGCCTGCTTTTAAGGAGATGATTATATGAAGCGCTCCAGACGGAATCTCATCACCGTGATCGCTGTCATTGCCATCGGAACCGGACTTGTGTTCGGCTATAGTATATATCACCCGGCTCAGGCAACGGGTTCGTCCGCTTTCCTGCGGCAGCCGCCTGCCGACCCGGTATCCGCGCTGCAGATGCTGTTTTCCCCATCGGTTTCCGCCATGGAAGCCGGTGATCCTGCGGAGCCGCCTTTACCGGCCGGCGCGGCCGGCAGCGACCGTTCCGCTTCTTCGGAGGAACCGTCCCGTCCGCTGCATTCCCTGCTGGGTGCATCTGTGGTTATCCACGCCCCGGAAGTCAGCGCGGGCGAAGATCTGTGGGCCACGGCGGAAATTACCAATATCAGCGATTCTCTGCTGTGCTCCGTGGACTGGTTCTATGATGGCGCGGCGATGGAAGGCAACGCCGGCGGCTATGCCGTCCTGCATGAAGCCTCCGAACTATCTGCCGGCGCCGCAATCGAGTACAGCGAAGACATGCCGCTGGAACATACCATCGGGCTGATGCTGTCCTACACCGATCCGGCAACCGGCCACACCGAACGGCTGTATAATGAGGCCAATGTCACGGTTCATAATTATTCCAGAGCCTATTATATCCGCAAACAGAACGAAGAAGCCATCCGGAACGCCTCGTCCGCCTCGGAGGTAAGCTGTGTATTCAAGGGCAGCTATTCCTCTTCCTATGATGTGGATTATTCCGATGCAGTAAAGTCCGCTTTTATCAATGAAGGCGGCTACTCCAGCGAAACCGGTTATCTGGTCTGGGTCAATCTGGCCACGCAGAAGGTCAATGTTTTCTCCGGCTCCAGAGGAAGCTGGGAACTGATTCACACCTGGCGCTGCGCCACGGGCGCGCCGGATACACCGACGCCGACCGGCGTCACTTATACGACGTACAAGCAGACCGGCTGGATTACAGACGAGTACCAGGTTAAATACGTGACCCGGTTCTACCCTGGCAGCGGTTATGCATTCCATTCCATTCTCTATACGCCGGACGGTTCCTCGGTCCTCAGCGGTGCCGTAGGGTATCCGAAATCGCACGGCTGCGTACGCACGGAAGATGCCGGGGTGAGATGGATTTATAATAACCTGCCGGCCCATTCGACAGTAGTGATTTATTAAAGAATACAAAACGAAGCGGCCTTTCCACCGGCTATGGCATTAATATAACAAAACAAAAACTGCAGACAACGGGAAAGATCTTCCCGGTCTGCAGTTTTTCTGTATTCACGGCCGCCGGTGCTTTTTCCGGCCCCTTCACATGCTCTTCGCTGCCTGCTGCTGCAGCTACAGCGTCTCTTTTTCAGTCGCCGGCATATAAAAAATGCTGCCCGGTATCTTTTCCGGTTTCACGGAAGCGACTTCCCCGTATTCGAACAGAGAGAACTGCCAGTCATCCACGCCGCTGTCCAGCACACGGAAAATCCGGTGCATGGAATCCCAGATCTGGTTTTCATCTGCCGACGCAGAAAAGCGGACAATCATCGGACTGACTGAAAAGTCTTCCTTAATATCTTTATGGAGCAGGTAAATCGTATCAAACTGCCCTTCATCCATTTCCCTGATATAGGAAAGAATCCGGTTTGCCAGTTCTTCCGGCAGCGTTTCTCCGGTCAGATGATCCGAACTGCTCAGATCATCCAGTTTATCGTAGATTTCCTTTTTCTTCCGTTCCTCTTCCAGCCCCTGTTCCAGGAACCTTGCCATTCCCTTTTCATTGCCGGTCAGCGCACAGAACAGGCCGATTTCCGACAGGCCTTCCTCCATGAAGTTTCCATTATCTTCAATCGACTGCCAGATCATGTCCAGCCCCGTTTCATCCCAGTCATGGAGAAGGTGGCAGCCTTTCATATACCTTGCATAGCTGCGGCTGGCTTTTTCCGGCAATTCCGCCAGAACCCGGTCGGCGAAGGCTTCCATTTCCCGGCTGCGGCCCAGTGCCTGCAGGGTCTCCAGCACGTCGGGATACTCTGCTTCCTGCACCGGGCAGCCCTTTTCTTCCCAGGCGGAAAGGACTTCCAGCATTTCCCTGCGACTCTGCAGATATTCTTCTGCCGATTCCTCATCCAGCATGGCGTTTTCCGTATTGCGGATCGCCTTTTCCACCTCTGCGCGATAAGGATCCTGCCCGGACCCCGTACGGCCGGCACCGGTCCAGTCCGGCAGCTCCTTCCACTGTTCCGGATTCCCATATCCCAGTGTTTCCAACCGAAGCCGGACAATCGGATGGGACAGCTCCTCCGGCATGATCTCCGCGGCAATTAAGGAATCATAGAACGCTTTTCTCTCCTGTGCCGCCGCGCGGATGGCTTCGATTTTCCCCGAAACACTGCTTCGCACCCATTCTTCCAGAGTATCCTTCCAGAGAGCATCCTCCAGATTTGTCTCATACTCGTACAGCTCTGTATATTTCAATTTCAGCAGCAGCGATGCCGCGGCTTCCGCACTGCCCAGTTCTTTTGCGGCATGGTCCGCCCGCGTTTCTTCCTCCAGGGACACCGCAAAGCGATATAACTCGAATTCCTCCTCATACTGCGTCTCCGGCCGGAGAAACAAGAAGGACGCAAACACATCCACCGGCAGAATGCCGGTATCACAGGCGTCGCTTTGCAGCCAGGAATAATAATCCCATTCCCGCTGGTCTTCCCGCCCCTTTACGTGAGCAAACTCGTGCAGCATTACCTGATACAGTTCCTTTTCACTGAGCAGGCCGAGGAGCACGGCACCCAGCTGCACGGAATAATCATCCCGCATCCGGGCTATGCCCGCATTGGCATCCGGCAGCAGGTCTATGTAAAAAGGCTCCGTACAACCGAGGGCATCCGCCGCCCGCCGGACCACGGCATAGATGGCCGGATAGTCTTCTTCCTCCGTATAGTCCCACTCTCTGTACCATTTGCGGGATGGCCGGAACCGCCACCGGGTCAGCGCGGCAAGCAGCAGGAATGCGCTGATGACTCCGAGAAACGACAGCTTTGCCGTAACGAAACGCATGACGCAGATCCCGGATAGAAAAGTGATCAGCAGGGACAACAGCACCATACCTGCCGCGAAGCGGTTATTGCGGCGCCACAGAACATCCAGAACATCCCGTTTTGCGGAAGCCAGGTCCTTCGAACGGTCCCGGTGAGCCAGCAGAAATTCCCGTACCTCTGCCGGGTCCATGGCTTCCCGGGCGGCATAATGCCGGGACGTGCTGTAAAAGCTTATTCCGGCCAGGACAAAGGGCAGCAGAATACTGATCACCATTCCTGTAATCAACACTGCATTCGGGATATCAAACTGCCCGCCGATGACAATTCCCGCGCCCAGCGCTGCACAGGTCAGTCCAATGGCAAGGAGTATAAGAAGCGGCGTTCGGAAACGAATCTGAGTAGTTACTTCATTCATGGCTGCCTCCCGGTTCACGCAGGAACCGTATCCGAAACGGAAATCCTTTCAATTTTTCCGGCTCGTTTTCTGTCAGTTAATCTTGCTCTTTTCGATTATTATAGCACTTTCCCCGCTTAGTACACTAAAAAAGCTGTCGCTCTTTTGCAAAAGAGCAACAGCCTGATATAAAAGAGAGTTATGTTATTCAGAATGACGCGTTTTAAACGTCTCAGATTGCCAGCAGTTCCGGCTCCTCGTGGTGGATTCCCAGATGATCCAGTACTTCTCCGATAGTGCGCACCGGAACAATCTCCAGCGCATCCTTCACTTCCTGCGGAACATCCCGCAGATCCTCCACATTATCCTTCGGAATGAAGACCGTCTTCACACCGGCACGCAGCCCGGCCATCAGCTTCTCCGGCAGACCGCCGATCGGCTTGACATTGCCCTGCAGGGATATTTCGCCGGTCATGGCCACGGTCGGACTGACGGCAATGCCATTCACAAGCGAAGCCAGCGCCGTGGTCAGCGTAATGCCTGCAGAAGGACCATCCTTCGGCGTCGCGCCGTCCGGCACGTGAATATGCAGGTCATTTTCCGAGAAGAGTTCCGCTTTTTTCGGATACAGATGCTTCACCATGCTGACCGCAATCTGCGCGGATTCTTTCATCACATCGCCCAGACGGCCGGTGATCTGAATCTTGCCGCTGCCCTTGGAGAACATGGTCTCGATATCCAGAATTTCACCGCCTACGCTGGTCCATGCCAGACCTGTTACAACGCCCGGCTGTCCGGCTTCCCGGATGTCCTTGTGGTGCATCGGCACATCGTCCAGATAATCCCTCAGATTTTCGACGGTCACATGAATCGTCTGTTCCGGATCCCGAACCAGTTCCACCGCCGCCGTCCGGCAGAGCATATCCATCCGCTTCTTCAGGCCCCGGACTCCTGCCTCCCGCGTGTAGTCCGAAATCGTCAGCGCGATCGCTTCCTCATCCACCTGCAGGCGCTCCCCGTCGATTCCGACGGCTTCCATCGCCTTCGGCAGCAGATGCCGGAGGGCGATTTCTTCTTTTTCACTCTGTGTATAGCCCTGGAACTGAATGACTTCCATACGGTTCAGCAGCGGCTCCGGAATCGTTTCCAGGCTGTTGGCCGTGCAGATAAACAGCACATCCGACAGGTCATACGGCACATTCAGATAATGATCCGTAAAGGTATTGTTCTGCTCCGGATCCAGTACTTCCAGCAGGGCACTGGCCGGATCGCCATTATAGGAAATGCCCAGCTTATCGACTTCGTCCAGCACCATGACCGGATTGGAAACGCCGCACTTCTGAATGCCGTCAATGATCCGTCCCGGCATCGCGCCGATATAGGTTCTTCTGTGCCCCCGGATATCCGCTTCGTCCCGGGCGCCGCCCAGGCTGACGCGGACGTATTCGCGGTTCAGCGCTCTGGCAATGCTGCGGCCGATGCTGGTCTTCCCGGTCCCCGGCGCGCCGACAAACAGGATGATGGAGCCGGACTGACTGCCCTTCAGGCTCATGACCGCAATCTGCTGAAGGATTCTCTTTTTCACCTTGGCCAGCCCGTAATGATCCTCTTCCAGGATTCTCTCCGACTCGTCGATCGGCATTTTCACAGGGTCTTCCCTGTTCCACGGCAGAGACGTCAGATAATCCAGATAATCGTACAGCATGCCGGATTCCGCGCCCTGCTGTCCCTGGGCCTTCAGCCTGGCCAGCACCTTGTCCGCTTCCTTGCGGGCCATTTCATTCATGCCGGACTCTTCCACCCGGATTTCCATGCGGCGGATATCCGATACATTTTCCGGATGCAGTTCATCCAGTTCCTTCTGCAGATATTCCATCTGCTTCTTAATGGCGGATTCCCGGTAGATTTTCTGATAATCCTCTTCCTGGGCATTTTTCGCCTCCGCCTGCACACGGGAGAATTCCAGGTTTTCCATGACCAGCTTCGAGAGCATTTCCGACCTGGCCTGCAGGCTGTCCTCCGCCAGAATATCGTAGCGCTCTTTGTTGGAATTGATCATCCACGGCGACATGGCCGCCGCAATCTGTCCGATATTGCTCCATTTGGCTGCCTGGCTGCGCATCATCTGCCCCCATGGCTTATCCTCACTGAAGCGGATAATGGCCGCCTTCGCGGCATTGAGGCGTTCCAGCGCCGCCTCTTCTTCCAGGTCTTCAATGTCATTTCTCCTGGAAATGGAAAGGCTGATGGTATTATGGTTGATCACTGCCACTTCTTCGATATCGACCCGGTACTTCAGATTAATGACCAGGTAGCCGGCACCATTAACGTCGGTAATGGTCCCGGTGATGCCGATCGGATAAAAACTGTCGTTCGTCATGTCCCGGCGCGGAATATCGTCTTTTGCAACGATCATGGTCACCCGCTCGTCCACAGTCGGATATTTCCCGGTCAGCTTCTGATAGACATCCGATTTGAAATATATGTTGGTGTCGGGAACGGTGATCACGTTATATATAGGTAATACTGCCATGATTTCCTCCTTGTGTTATTTATGGTAATGATGCCGCGGCCGGTACGGGCTCCTGCCCTGCAATCTATAATAAGCCGCTGATTCACCGGCTGCCGGCGCCGCCAGGCCTTTATGCCGGATTGCGGATCTGCAGGCTGCCGGCGCCACTGCACTCGGCAGAGCCGGCCGGCTGCTGGCGCTACTGTACTCTGCGGAACTGGCCGGCATAACTTCTGTCAGCACTTGCACTCTTTGAGTGCCAACCCCTCTGTTTAAAAGAAGCTTCCGGCGGGATGCCGGAAGCTCACATCCTCTCATACCTGCCACCGCGGCACAACTTGGCATATTTTTACCCGCCGTGACGCAGTGTTAATCAAAAAAATGCAAAAACATTTCCAGCCTGCCGTCTCCGGACCCGCGGATTTTTCCCGGCGCTGTTCCAACTGCCCTGCGCCGTTCGTTCCGTGGGTCTTTTTGCGCTGCCGCGCCATTCTTGCCCACCACAGTGGGCAAGCTCCTCCTGATTTTAAAAGTTGACCCACGGCTCTTTTCCCTGGCTCTGCTCAGATTGACTGCTCCACCCAACTACCTGCCTCCGCTGCTCCGGATTCATGATATAATGGGGCATCAGACATGCGAAACACAAGGAGACAGCTATGAACAACTGGCAGACAAGAACCGAGCGGCTGCTTGGAAAAGCCGCAGTCGAACAATTAAATAACGCCCGCGTTGCCGTGTTCGGCGTCGGCGGCGTCGGCGGATTCGCTGTGGAAGCACTGGTTCGCGGCGGCATTGGCGCACTGGATATCGTCGACCACGACCAGGTCAGTCTTTCCAACCTGAACCGCCAGATCATCGCCACGACAAAAACAATTGGCAGGGATAAGGTAGATGTGGCGGAAGAGCGGATTCTGGAAATCAATCCTCTTTGCCGGGTAGCTAAGCACAAAGTTTTTTTCCTGCCGGAAACGGAAGAACTCTTTGATTTTTCCCAATATGACTATGTGGTGGACGCCATTGATACCGTGAAAGGAAAACTCGGACTGATCCGTGCCGCCGCGGCTGCAGGCACGCCGGTCATCAGCGCCATGGGCGCCGGCAACAAGCTGGATCCGACGCAATTTGAAGTGGCCGATATCCACGACACCTCCGTGGATCCACTGGCCCGCATCATCCGCCGGGAATGCCGGAAGCTGGGAATTGAAAACTGAAAGTCGTGTATTCCAAAGAGCCTCCGCAAACACCCCTGCCGGAGGAGCCGCCGGAAAATACTGCATTGCCGGAAACCGCCGCAGTGCCGGATGAAACAGACGCTGCCAGACGGCCGTCACCCGGCTCCCTGTCGTTCGTCCCTTCTGTTGCCGGCCTGATCATAGCCGGCGAGGTCATTAAAGATTTGATCCGGTAGAACGGCTTCCCATAAAGCGGCTTCCAAGACCAGGCCTCTGTTCGTTGGACATTTTCCTTCAATTCGCCGGCAGATGTCCACCCCTGTGGACATCCCTTTCATAATTCAGATGAAATGTCCAAAAATCGCTTCTGATACCATGGGTTCGGCTTGCCTAACCCTCTGATTTCTGGACATTTCCGTTCAAATCAGCGGCAGATGTCCACCACCGTGGACATCCCCTTAATATTTCAAATGAAATGTCCAAAGATCGCTTCCAATACCATGGGTTCGCCATGTCTAACACGCCGATTTCTGGACATTTT
>JAFWDF010000086.1 GCA_017534025.1 Bacillota bacterium | reverse complement strand
GCATGAAATTCTGCATAACCCTCGCAGTTAAGATATACACCGCTAGGTGGTTGGCCGCCGCTGTCATGATCTCCATTGGCTCTTATATACAGGTAAGGTGTTCTAACCTGTTTGGACTTTTCTCCTCCTACGGTGCCCAAAGGTCCACGCCTGTGGACCTTTGCCTCTCATATCCAAGGCAAGGTTCAAAGATCACCCCTGCAACATGCTCCGGTGACCGCCCGCATCGTGATCTTTGGACTTTTCTCCTTCTCCGGCGACCAAAGGTCCACGCCTGTGGACCTTTGCCTCTTATATCCGCGGCGATGTTCAAAGCGCGACCGCATCCCGGTCTTTGCCGCAGAAATTGACAACCTGCCGGAAATTGTTAGAATAGCAGGAGCGGCCCGATCAATAAATTGTCTTTAGTGTGGAGCGGCCGCCTGATCAATTCAACGGACAGGAATAAGGTATGAAGAAACCATCGAACTGCAGCAACCTGACCATCGATCCGGGCTGCACCGCGCTGCTCATGATTGATATGGAGAAAGCATTTGTGGAGCCCGGGGCAGCGCTCTGCATCCGAGGCGCAAAAGCAACCGTTCCGGCCTGTGCCAATGCTGCGGACGCCGCCCGCCGCGCCGAGGTTCCGGTGATCTGGGTGAAACGGATCTACAAGGCCGATGGGAGTGATATGGAGATCCCCCGTCGAAAAGAGCTTTTCGCGCGGGGCTGCTTCGGCGTCCTGGCACCGGAGTCCACCGGGATTAACAGCATTGAAGAGCCGGACGGACTGCACCGCGAACCCGGCGAAACTGTCATCATCAAGCCGCGCTACAGCGCATTCTTCCGCACGGATCTGGACCGGATCCTGCGAAGCCGGGGCATTACCACGGTCCTGCTGGCCGGCACCACCACGCCGAACTGCATCCGCACCACCTGCTACGATGCCATCTCACTGGATTACCGCGTCATTATTCTGGAACCCTGCTGCTCTTCACAGACAGCGGAAATCCAAATTTCCAACATTCATGACATGGAGCGCGCCGGAGCGGAGATCCTGCGGGATTCCATTTTTCCGGAACTGGAGTAACAACAAAAAAAGTCTGGGGTTGTGAAGAAATGAAGTTGCCGGACAAATCCGGTCTATCGGAGGCGAAATGTCCGGCATAGCCGGACATTCCCTTCTTTCAAACTGCAGAATGCCCGGCAACCGGCATCAATTTCGGCAGAATTCAGTTTCGTTTCTTCACAGCCCCTTTTCTATTTACAACAAAAATGCAGGCCGCCCGGCCTGCATTTTTCTGTTCATTATGATCTTTTTCAGCTGTCCTGCCTCGGTTATGCCCGGCCTCGGTTATATTCGGCCCCGCCAGGCCTTCCGGTCCTGCCTCGGTTATGTCCTGCCTCAATTATGCCCGGCCCCGCCAGGCATTCCGATCATGCCGGCCCTATAAATCCTGCCGGTCCCCGCTCCTACGATCTGCGCTTCCCCTTCGCATACCGCATCACCGCAGACACTGCCAGCGCCAGCGCCGCCAGCAGGGCGATCGCTCCGTATACCCCCGGATGCAGCGGATCGCCGGTTTTCGGCACATTATTAATATTTTTGGATGAATTCGATCCGGAAGAAGAGCCCGTCGGGGAATTCGCAATCGAAAGGCTGTGTTTCCCGTTGATCGTCACCGAATAGGTTGTCTTGGTGATGTATTCATCGTTGTTCAGCACAGTGCTGACCGTACTGGTGATAACAACATTATATTTGGTATCCGAAAGTTTATAGCCGCTCGGCGCCTTCGTTTCCTTCAGCGTCAGTGTCACGCTTTCCCCGGCTGCCGGCAGGTATTCTTTCAGCTTTCCATCTGCCGTACTGATGGTGAAAACGCCGCCATTGTACGTGCTGAGCTCTTTGCCCGCCTTGTCATACAGTGTAAATACAGCGCCGGAAATCGTTTTGCCGCCGGTATCGGTCTTGGTCACACTGACGGCCGAATGTTCGATTGCCGTCCTTTCGGTCATCCGTTTAATGACCACCTCTTTGTCCGCCGCTTTGCCGGTGTCGCCGATGCTGCCCACGCTCACCTGCTCGCCGCCATTATATTTATTCAGGGTTATGGTCCCGTCCTTAATGGTCAGCAGGGTGGCATTGCCGGTGGTGTTCAGATACCCTGCCGTAAGCGAGGTATAATAAATATTGGAATCGACCCCCGTCGCAGTGGCCTTCGTTTCCATTTCTTCGTCATCCCCGGACTGCTCCACAGGATTCACGCCGCTCTGTACCAGCTTGTCCTTCGAATACTCCAGCGGCTCGCTGCTGCCGTCCACCTGGACATTCATCTTACCGCCGGCCGCATAATAATATTCCGTTTTGTCACAGGTAAAATTGTGTCCGTTCAGGAACAGTACATTGCGGCCAATCGTTCCGGTTTTGGTTGTCGACGTGATCCCTTCTGTGCCGGTGGCTGCGTAGTTCAGCGCCTCATTCCAGTACATGGCGCCGTTGTTGTCGCCGCGCTTCGCCTGAACCGGCGCATGGCAGAGCACAATGACCGGAATCGTTTTGTCCTTTATATTGTCCACCCACTTCTTAAAAGCAGCCGCTGCATCATGGCTGGTTTTCCCGCCATTCTGCATATCGAAGTAACCGATGCCGTACACGTAGTATGCCGTACTGCCGTCGCTGTTCTTCCCCTCATAAATCTGGCCCGAAGTATACCCGCCGGCACATTTCACAATCTTTGCGTCATCATTCACGCTGTAATCGTGATCCGCCCAGACCACGGACACGTTTTCCGCCTTCAGCTCCGGAAAAGCCCCGTTCACACTCTTCAGGATCCCGCTGGAATTATACGCCGGCGCTTCGCTGCCTTTCTCCGCGCCCATATCGCCGATCAGG
Source organism: Bacillota bacterium (assembly GCA_017534025.1). Classification (GTDB taxonomy): domain Bacteria; phylum Bacillota; class Clostridia; order Peptostreptococcales; family Anaerovoracaceae; genus RUG708. Next base: position 1,692 of record JAFWDF010000086.1, on the reverse strand, counting down.
CTGACGTACTCCGTATCCGCCGGCATTCCCTTGAATGCATTTTCGATGCTGCCCTCTTTTGCCCGATAATCCGACGCAAACGCCAGATGATGCGTATTGCCCGCCGCTTCCGCAGGACGGACCGGCATGCCGGTCATCGCCAGGACCAGCGTTATCACAAGAACCAGGCTGCCGTACTTTCGAAGCGCCTGAAACAGAAGTGGTCTGTTTTCCCTGTTTATTCCCCGGTGTTTATTATATTGAATCATAGCAATGGATCCTTTCCCGTTATCCATCAACGGATTTATTATGTTAATGCTCCGGCGCGCGGGACACGTGATCCCCGGCCGCGCGCAGAAAGTGCATCTCTGAAGTCAGCTTTGCTGTTACGGAAACATTATACCTCAAATGAACAGGAATATAAATCATGCATTTTTCCATAGCGTATTGTATACTTTAACGTAGCGAAAGCCGCCGGCCGCCGGAATACTCCGCATCGCACGCAATGCAGCTGTGCCGGCTGCCGGATCATTAACATAAATACTTACAGGAACAGGAGAACAGCCATGGTTTCTTTTGAAAGCGACTACACGACCGGAGCGCATCCGGAGATTCTGAAACGACTGAGCGAAACAAATCTGGAATGCCTGCCCGGCTACGGGACAGACCGGTACTGCGAGAGTGCCGGAGAAAAGATTCGTCTCGCCTGCGGCTGCCCGGACGCGGATGTGGAATTTCTGCTGGGTGGTACCCAGACCAATGCCATTACCATCGATGCCATGCTGCGGGATTATGAAGGCGTCATCGCCGCGGAAACCGGCCATATCAGCACGCACGAAGCGGGCGCCATCGAACACGCCGGCCGTAAAGTGCTGACGCTGGAAGGCTCGTCCGGAAAAGTGCTTCCAAAGGTTCTGCAGGATTATCTCGACACTTTTTATGCGGACGATAATCACGAACATATGGTATTTCCGGGAATGGTGTATATTTCCCACCCGACTGAATACGGTACTTTGTACTCGAAACAGGAGCTGGAAGAATTAGCAGAAATCTGCCATTCGAATGACATGGTGCTTTACATGGACGGCGCCCGTCTGGCCTACGGTCTGATGAGCCGGCAGACAGACGTTACCCTGGAGGACATTGCCCGCTGCTGTGATGCCTTCTATATCGGCGGCACCAAATGCGGTGCACTGTGCGGAGAAGCGCTGGTCTTCTGCGGCAGCCGGCGTCCGGCTCATTTCATGAATTTTAAAAAGAAACGCGGTGCGCTGCTGGCCAAGGGACGGGTCACCGGCGTACAGTTCGACACTCTGTTTACAGATGACCTGTATTATCGGATCGGCAGCCACGCAATCGATGCGGCGGAGCAGATGAAGGACATTTTCCGCCGGCACGGGTATGAATTCTATCTTGACTCACCGACCAACCAGCAGTTTATTATTCTGAACGACGAGCAGCTGCAGACTCTGCGCGAAACCACCGCGTTCAGCTTCTGGGAAAAGCTTCCGGACGGCCGCACGGTCGTGCGCTTCGCAACCAGCTGGTCTACCACGGAAGCCGATCTGAAGGCGTTGGAAGAAGTTCTTTAATAAGCATCCGAATTCCGGCCAGTATCTCTTCTTGTTTGTCAAATACAATCGATTTAGTCATGACAGTATGGATTAATTTTGGTATTATTAAATTAAGATTTGTCAGTATGATAGTTTTTGG
>JAFWDF010000085.1 GCA_017534025.1 Bacillota bacterium | reverse complement strand
TCCCGCAGATTTACCGTGATCGTGACCGCGCCGCTGTCTCCGGCAGTGTCACTGTCTTCATACACTTCATATGTATAGCCATAGAAGGAGATCTGCTCGCCGGTATAGGCCATGGTCCCGGTATTGCCAAGGATCAGGACAGTTGCCCGGTGTTTCTTCTCCGGCTCTGTGGTCGGCGTGGACGTAGGGGAAGCCGTCGGTCCGGCAGGCTGCTCGCTTGGGTGCGGGTCCGGCGTTACCGGACGGTAATACGGCGGTATCGGCCGCACGTACGGAGTCACCGTCGGCTGCGGGGCGGGGGAAGGCGTCACGGTCGGCGACGGGGTGGATGGCGGCACCGGTTCTGCCGTCGCTGCCGGGGTTACCACGGCGATAACCTGCGGTTCCGGTTCCGGCTCGGGCATCCTGAAAAACACGGAAGCCGCAAGCAGCGCGCCGACGATCATCAATACCATTCTGGCAAAGTCCAGCCGCTTTTTATGTTTTCCGCCTCTGATCGGCTCATACGGAGCCGCGAATTCAGGATATCTGTTGTCGATCTCTCTCATCGGAATCACAGGAAATACAGGCCGCAGAAGCCTCTTACGGTCTGTTTTAATTATATTCTATGAACCATAAAAAGGGATAGTTACCGATTACCGACAAAAGCCGTGACAAAGCGGTAATTCCTGCCTTACGATACAATTAATCCCCTATGCTTTACTTGAAGATATGCGTTTTTCGGAAGTCATGAACATTTATATGGCGCAGCTGGGCTGTACGCAGAAGGAACTTGCGGAACAGACCGGTTTCAGCCGCGCCTCGATCAGCCGTTACTGTTCCGGTCTCCGGACCCCGGCCAATGACAGTGTCCAGATCAGAAAACTGGCGCAGGTTTTTGCTGCGCGGGCTACGGAAGCGGGGCTTGCGCTGTCGGAAGAGGAGATCCGCAAAGCCCTGAACGATACGGCCCAGAAACCTTCCGCCGTGGATTTTTCCACATTCCTGGAACACCTGAACCAGCTGCTGCGGATCCTGCCGGTCAGGATCAGTGAACTGGCCCGGGCCCTGAACTATGACCCGTCCCACATCTCGAAGATCCTGTCAGGTTCCCGCCGGCCCGGCAACCAGGAGCGCTTTGTCAACGCCACCGCCGCCTTCCTGGCCCAGCGGCTGACACGGCCGGCCGATCTCGAGACGTTCTGCCGCTTCACCGGGGTATCCGAAGAGACACTGAGCCGGCCGGAAAAAATACAGCTGTTCCTGCTGACATGGCTTTTCTCCGACCTGCCGGCGGCGGATGCCATGCCCGTGGGACATTTTCTGGAAACCCTCAACGCCTTTGATCTGAACCAGTATATGCAGGTCCTGTCGTTTGCTGATATGCCGCTGCCGGCTGACAAGCCCCTGCCGCCGGCGGTGAAACAATACACGAATATCACGGAGATGATGGAAGCCGAGCTGGATTTCATCGGTGTCACCCTGCATTCCGCCGCCATGGACGACTGCATTCTCTACAGTGACATGCCGATGGAGGAAATGACAGCGGATCCTGTCTTCCCGAAACAGTGGATCCTGGGCATGGCCATGATGTTGAAAAAAGGCCTGCGCCTGCATATCATTCACGATATCAGCCGGCCTTTCGCGGAAATGATGATGGGGCTGGAAATCTATATTCCGATGTACATGACCGGGCAGATCACCCCGTATTATCTGCCGGCGGCACAGAATACCGTCTTTTCCCACCTGCTGAAGGTGTCCGGGGCAGCCGCGCTGGAAGGCTCGGCCATCAGCGGCCACCTGAGCACCGGCCGTTATGTTCTCTATCACAATCCGGATGACCTGCGTCATTTCCGGCAGCTTGCCGGGGAGCTCCTGGAACAGGCCCGGCCGCTGATGGAGATTTACCGTTCGGCCCGGAAAGAAGAATACCTGCAGCTGACGGACACGCTCTGGGAGAAAGAACCGCGCACCATCACCTGCGGAACCCTGCCGCTGTATACAATGCCGGCGGATCTGCTGGCAGAAATGCTGGCTTCGGCCGGACTGCCGGCGGAAACGGCCGCGGAAATCCTTGCTTATCACGCGCTGTCCCGGAAACGGCTGGAACGGCTTTTGGAACAGGAACAGGTGCATCTGCGCCTGCCGCTGCCGGATGCGGAACAATTCCAAGCCGCGCCGCTGTCCGTACCGCTGTCGGACCTGTTCATTGACCAAACGATTCCCTATACGTACGAACAGTTCCGGGCCCATGCCGATGCCCTGAAGAAATTGGCAAAGGAAAAGCCGAACCTGCATCTGGAGTGGGAGACCAGGCCGGTCTTCCGCAATCTCAGTTTCATGGTGATCGGGGATCAGGCCGTTGTTGTCTCCAAAGAAAACGCGCCGGCCATTCACTTTGTCATCCGGCACCGGAAAATGATCGAGGCTTTCCGCAATTTCACACCCCCGCTGGTGGAACCGGAATAAACAGAACAGGGATTTCCTGATCGGAAATCCCTGTCTTTTTTATTTGCGAAGATCCTTGAGCATCCACTTGTCGCAGGTGAAGTGCTCGGTTTCGGTGATCGGCCCGTCCAGGTATGCAAACCCGAACGATTCGTACAGTTTCATGGCCGCTTCCATATTGGCAAATGTTTCCAGATAACAGTAATCATAGTGTTCCCGGGCAAACGCCAGTACGGTTTCCATCAGCCGTTTCGACAGGCCGCTGTGCCGCGCTGCCGGCAGGATGTACATCTTCTGCAGCTCACAGACATCCGCCCTTGCGGGCCAGGGCCCGATGCCGGCCCCGCCGACCACGTGGTCATCATCGTCAACCGCTACCCAGTAGGCCGCGTTGTCCGGCGCGTACACTTCCGAGAACCGCCCCAGAAACGGGTCTGTCCAGGCACAGCCTTCATGCGTGTGGCCCATCTCCATCAGACAGGCCCGGATCACCTGTTCCACCTCGGCGTTGTATTTCTGTTCAATTGGTTTAAGCGTATACATTGCGTCAGTCCTCTTCTTTCAGCAGTTTTGCGACAATATCACCGATGATCAGCTGCATTTCTCTTTCAAATGACCCGCAGATCAGGAATTCCGCCAATCCGGTATATTTCCTTTTCATACTGCAGCCGCATCAGGAGCACGTCCGGCAGCGGCAGTAGACGTACTTTTGCCTTCATGATGGTTTACCTGTTATTTTCTATTATATTTTCTCCGGGAAAAGAAAAAAGGAGATTCCGCAGAATCTTTCTGTTATTTCATCATTCCGGCAAAGGCCAGGTCCAGCACATGCACGCCGTCCGCCCCGCCGAGCAGGACACC
>JAFWDF010000084.1 GCA_017534025.1 Bacillota bacterium | reverse complement strand
GGTTCCGGAGATTCCGGAAGCGGTCTCTGATTGAGCCCCGCAGCGATACTCGCCGCCTTCACATCCGCCGCTCCGGCGCGCAGCAGGACGCCGGCACAGCAGTCCATCGTCGTCCCGGTGGTATAAATGTCATCGACCAGCAGCACGCGTGCGCCCTGCAGCTTTCCGCGCGCCACTTCCGGGACTTCGAACGCGCCCTCCAGATTCTGCCGCCGTTCTTTTCCCTTCAGCCGGCTCATGGGCGCAGTCGGACGGGTCCTGCACAAAATCGTTTCGTCCCACGGTATATCCAGATTTTCCGCTGCGAAGCGGGCAATCAGAGCCGCCTGATTGTAACCGCGAAGACGTACTTTTTTATAATACATCGGCACCGGTACAAGGAGATCGATATCCAGCCCCCGGTACCGTACCGAAGCGGCCAGTATTTCTCCCAACACTCTGGCTATATAACCGCAGCCGCCGTATTTCAGGTGTTTGATCATCGCCCGCACCTGGTCCTGATAAACGAAGCAGGTGACGCCGCCGGAAAAGGGATGCTCCTTCCCCTTGCACTCCGCACAGATATCATCCGGGTACCAGTCCTCCAGCGCTTTTCCGCAGCAGCGGCACACCGGCCCGTTGGCCCAGCGTATGGTCCGGATGCAGTCCTCACAAAGCGAATACAGGCCGCCCGGATCCACCGGGCGGCCGCAGCCAATACAGTAAATATCCGGAGGATAAAGCAACTCCTCCAGGAAACGCACGCCGCGCTGTGCAGCGCGCAGACACTCTGTTTTGTTCATATTGACCTCGGCAGGTCAGCAGCATAACAGCGAGTATTATAAGAATACAGAATCCCGTCAGAAATCTGCAGCATGCAGGGCAAAGGATTTTTGCAGCCACCCGGTCAGCCCGGTATAGCGTGCGCTCAGCGTATCATTATCGACCATCCTTTGCAGCATGGGCTCCGAGCCTACCAGAACCACGCCTTTTTTTCCTCTTGTCACGCCGGTATACAGCAGATTCCGGGTGGACAGCATCGGAGGAAATGCCGCCATGGGCATGACCACTACGGGGAACTCACTCCCCTGGCTTTTATGAATGGTCATGGCATAGGCCAGCTCCAGCTCATCGACATTATTAAACTCATATTCCGCGGAACGGTTCCCGTCAAACAGTACCCGTACCTTCCGGTCATCCGGCAGAATATCGGTGATAAACCCGATGTCGCCGTTGAACACACCCTCCCCCTCGGCAAACGTATCCAGGCGCATCCACTTCATCTGGTAATCATTTTTAATCTGCATGACCTTGTCCCCTCCACGCAGAATACGATTCCCGAAACTCCGCTCCCGCACGCCCGCTCTGTGCGGATTCAGCAGATTCTGCAGTTTTTCATTAATATTATGAATGCCCAGCGTACCTTTTCGCACCGGCGTCAGCACCTGAATATCGCGCAGCGCATCATACTGGCTGTAATACTTCGGCAGCCGGTCGCAGCACAGTTCAATAATAGTCCCCAGAACCGCCTGCTCGCTGTTTCTCCGGAGCATGAAAAAATCCTTGTCCTTCTCGTTGAGGTACGGGTATTCTCCCTTATTAATACGGTGCGCATTCACCACGATCATGCTTTCCGATGCCTGCCGGAAAATATCGGTCAGCTTCACCACCGCAATGGTTTCACTTTCGATAATATCCCCCAGCACCCGGCCGGCTCCCACCGACGGCAGCTGATCGACATCTCCCACCAGCACCAGTCTGGCGCCCGGCCGGACGGCCTCGGTCAGCGCGTCCATCAGCAGCGCGTCCACCATGGACATCTCGTCAAGGATCACCACATCGCCTTCCAGCGGGTTGCCCGCATTTCTCCCGAAATGCATATCCTCATCGTCTTCCGAGAACGTATACTCCAGAAGACGGTGAATGGTGACCGCCTCCCTGCCGGAGGTCTCCGAAATCCGCTTGGCAGCGCGCCCCGTCGGCGCGGCGATTTCCACGGTCAGGTTACTCTGTTCAAAGACATCCAGCATGGTATTGATGATGGTCGTCTTTCCCGTTCCCGGTCCGCCGGTAATCACAGTCACTCCGTTCTCCAGACTGGCCCGCACCGCCTTTTTCTGATTGTCGGACAGACGGATGCCGGCGTCTGCCTCGGAACGGAGAATGCATCCTTCGATATCCAATGTAATCGGCTTCAGATCCGCGTCCCGCAGATTCAGCAGCCGCCTGGCCACTTCTCTCTCCGCCAGATAATACCGGTACCGGTAAACATACTGGCTGCCATCCATATCCACGATCATCAGCGACCCGTCCCGCAGAGCCATGTCATTGGCCGCTTCGTCCACCTGCTCCGAGGATACTTCCAGCATCTGCGCCGCCTGCCGGCAGAAATCCGCATACGGTGCACAGGTGCTTCCGTTCTGCTGGTACAGATCCAGCATATACCCTATGCCGCTTTTTATTCTGGAGATGGAATCATGCGCAAATCCCAGGCGGGAGGCAATCTCATCCGCCCGGGCAAATCCGATGCCGCGAATCTCTCTGACCAGGCGGTACGGATCCTCCATCACCGCCTTTATGGTATTCGGCCCGTAGCGGGCGTACAGCTTCATGGCATTGGCAGAGCTGATGCCGTAGGATGAGAAAAAGACCGAAATCTCCACAAATTCCATGTGCTCCTGATACGACTCCACAATCTTCTGGAGCGTTTTCGGTCCGATTCCGCTGATTTCCCGCAGGCGCTCCGGCTCCCCGGCAATGATATCCATGGTTTTGTCGCCGAACTTTGCAACAATCAGATCCGCGGTCTTCGGGCCAACGCCCCGGATCAGGCCGGAAGACAGCAGTTCCCGTATGCCCTCCGCATCCTGAGGAATCATTTCCGTACAATTCGAAAAAGCAAACTGTTCTCCATAAACAGAATGCGTTTTCCATTCCCCCGTCAGTTCGCAAAGCATGCCGATCCGCGCCGACGGCATATTGCCGACCGCTACAAACTGCTCCAGCTCCTCGTCATTTTCCATGACGGCCACCGTATAAAAATTTTTTTCATTCCGGAAGATCACTTCCGCCAGCCTGCCGTTCTTGACCACCTGAATTCCGCTCCCACTGTGCCTCTTCCAAACGGAAGGAAGCTATTTTTCCTGTTGCTCTCAGAATGTTTTTTTATAGACACGCCGGTTCTCAAGCGTCCAGACCTTGTCCGAAAAACCGCCCGGTTCGGCGGATTCCAGCGCATCCTCCATATCAAACAGCCGGGCGTCGAAAATATCCAGATAATGAAGCAGTTCCGCCTCCGGAAACATCGGCCGCTTCGGGCTGCCGAATTCCGGCTCATAATGATGACTGAGAATCATATGTTCCAGCATCACGGCTTTTTCTTCGCTGACACCCAGTTCTTCCGCCAGACGGTCGATCATGATCACCCCCTGGGCAATGTGTCCCAGCATATTCCCTTTAAATGTATATCCCGGTGAAATGCCCCATTCGTTGGACTCAATCTCACGGATTTTCTCAATGTCATGAATGAGCACGCCGGTGACCACCCAGTCCCGGTCCAGATTGGTGTACACCTCGCAGGCCTTTTCACCCATCTGCAGCATACGCTTCATATGAAACAGAAGGCCGCCCATTTCCGCGTGATGATTTCTGGACGCCGCCGGATAATATAACAGCCATTCCCGGTTGCGCTCCATCACCGCTACGGCGATGCTCCGCAGTTCCGGGTCGGAAACGCTGAGGGCCTTCTCCAGCAGCTCGGCGTACATCGCCTCTCCTTTTTCCGGTGCCGTCTTAATAAATTCATTTACATCAAATTCATCCGCCGGCGTCGCGGGACGGAAACGAGTAATGCGCAGCTGCTTTTTGCCCTGCCATTCCCCCACCGAAGTGCGGATTTTAATGATTGCCGACCCTTCAAAGGATTGAATCATCGCAATTTCCTTTTCCGTGGCGTCCCATTTTTTGCCGTTTACGTCTCCTGTCTTATCCGACAGGATCATATCGATAAACTGTTTCTGGTTGGAGCCTGTCTTCACCGCAGCCTGCTTCAGCAGGAAGAAATCGTCGAATTCCTCACCGGTAACCAGCTCCGCCGCATAATGTGTTTTCATATCTATTTCCCCCATGATCAATTTCTGACCAACTGATACTCTCTGTTTCCCCCAAGCAGTTTCCATAATACCATACTTCCGTTCGGAAAAACATCGAACCGCGTGCGAAAAATCCGGCCGGACCGGAAAACAGAATCCGGCGGCCGATGCAGAGAGCCCATGAAAAAAGCTGCCGGCGATGTCAGAAACCAAACACCGGCAGCAGCTTTTCTGCAACTATGATCTGCTCAGGGACATATCTCCTGTCATTCACTGAGCCTGTTTACTTCCCGCTGGATGAAAGCGCCTACTTCCTCCTTCGGAATCCCCAGCACCACGGCAAATTCTCCGTGCAGCAGGTCGCTGGCTTTCTTATAGAACTTCTCGTCGACCTGCCCCAGTTTTTTTCCTTTGCCGATCATGATTTCTCTTTTCCGTTCCACGGCCTTGACGACCCGGACCAGATCCGCGCATTCGTGGGATTTCATAGTATCCTGATAGAGTTCACTGAGAATGCGGATATTCCGATTCTCAAAAATACTGTCATCAATCTCCGGAATCCGCTCGATCAGCGCCATCGCGTCCTCTTTTGAAATAATATGGCGCATGAAAACGGAAGTATCCACCGGGGTATAAACCTTGCCCTGCTTATATAACGGATCCAGTGTGTAATACATCCTGTCGGATCCCATATCCACCAGATCGGACATTTCCGGTGCGCCGATGGATTCCACCCTGCAGACACCTTCATTCCCGTAAATAATCAGGTCCCCTACCTGAAACATCTCGCACCTCCTGTGCTTTCGGCCGCCCGGGACGCACCTGGCTGCGCGGCCATAAGACTAATCTGATGCCTTAATTATAGCACAAAAACCGGAAAATGCGAATTGAAAATTTTATTATACATAATCTCGCAATATATGCAATAGATAATGAACAACTTTTTTTGTATTTAACAAAAATATTTGAACAGGCCAAAGAATCAGCCCCACTTGGTGTTCAGCCAGTAAGTCCGGTCATTGATCCAGCCCAGCTGTGATTTGGCACCTACCATGATGCCTGCCGTGCGGCGGTTCAGATCCGGGAGATAATGATCGATCAGCGCGTATTCCTCGTTGAGGCAGTTCACGATCGCCGTGCTCTTGCCGATGGATGTCCACTTGTTCTTAACCATGCTGCGGAACCAGGCCTGCTTGACCAGTACGATGAACCAAGGGTTGGACCGGTCTCCAAAACGGCTGATGAAGGAGCTGTTCCGGAATGTCGCCGCGTGGTAGGAACCGCTCGAAGCGCCCTGGCAGGTCCAGTTGAAGTCCCACGGAGCGGTAAATGTCAGCTTCGGGTATTTGCTCTTCTTGGAGAAATCCACGCACATGAAGAAGCTGCTCTCACCGACATCATTATCACACATGATCTCGTACAGGATGTACATATCCACTACCGAGTTGAGATCCATCACGGCGCCGATGCAGTCTTTCGCGTTGGTATACGAAGACGACACTACGTTGTAATTCGAATCGAAGGTCAGGTAGTTCCCCTTCTCGCACGCCTGATAAACGATCTTGAATACGCCCTTCACATATTTCCCTATGAAATCCACCTGGTTTTGCGAGAACGTATCCGTTTTCACTGTATAGCTGTTGGCGCGGAATTTTCTGGAGGTTCCTGCCACGTCCTTCACGGTTGCGCCTTCATAATTCATCATGAAGTTCGGGGATTCGTAGTAGCCGTCCATTTCCACCAGATAACCGACGTCGGTGCCTGTGTAGCCGTCTTCCGGTTCATTAACATTGACCCGGTACTTGTTGGCCTGATTCTGTTCGCACAGCAGATAGGTTCCCTGGAATTTGTTGTTCAGATAATAATGTACCAGCTTTGCGTCGGAGCAATATACGTTGTCCGGCTTCATCAGCATGCGGCCGATGCGGAATGCGATATCATTTTTAATGACGTCCTTTTCCGTGTCCAGATTGGTCAGCAGCACCCAGCTCTTGCACTGTGCACCGTTGTTCAGGCCGAGGATGTTGACCTTACTGTCGAATTTCAGACGGTACGGCACCGGATTGGCCCGGATTTTCGCCTTGTTTCCGTAGAAGCTGGAAGCGTTGCCCCGGAGACGAATGCCGCCGACTGCGCCGGTGAGCGCACTGCTCTGCGGAACATTATAAACATTGACCGTGCAGTCCACGTAGGTTTCCTTGCTCAGGACTTCCTTGCCGCCGGTGTTGACACTGATAACCGGGATGTCCGTAGTGGTCTTGCCCTGTGAACTGATGGAGGACGGCATGACTGCGTACGGAGAAAGGGACCATCCCTTCGCAGCGTAGCTGGTCCATTCGGTCTTCGGCACGTCCTTGATGCTGCCGTCACGGTAATACATCCGGACTGTCGTACCGAACCAGATGCCGACCCGGACATCCGGGTTCGCCATACGGATCAGAATGGTCGCAGCCTCGGAACGCTTCAGATTGTTCTTCGCCAGGGATGTACCCAGCGAATCGTTGCCGACGAGAACGCCGGCCCGGTACAGCTTGTACGTGGCCTCATAATAGGAATCGGCCGGCAGCACATCCGGAATCGCACCGTACTGAATGTTGTTGACTTCTTTATAACCGTCTTCCCCGAATACATTGGCCATGATCAGCGCCATCTCTCCGCGGGTAATTTTCCGGTTATAATTATCCCATTCTGAAGCAATAATACCGTTGGCCAGGGCATAATCCACATAGGTTCTGTACCACAACGCGCCCTGTACAAATTCGTAGGCATCGTCCGCATAGATGCTGTGCAGACGGGCCGCCAG
>JAFWDF010000083.1 GCA_017534025.1 Bacillota bacterium | reverse complement strand
TTCTGCTCCGTCTGAAACAGAAACAGTACGGATATTAATGCTTCTGACCGGCGGAAGAAACGGAGGGATTATTATTGACCAATGAAAAAAAGATCCTGAAGAACAAAGTCTACCTGTACATGACGGAATTCTTTGCCGGTACGGCGGTCATGGCGGTAGAACTCTGCGCGAGCCGTCTGATGGCGCCGTATTTCAGTTCCAGCCAGATTGTCTGGACGATCATTATCGGGACGATTATGATTGCCATGGCACTGGGGAATATTTACGGCGGCCGCAGTGCGGACCGGGATCCGAATCCCGACCGGCTGTACCGCAGGCTGCTGATTGCTGCCGTGTGGATCGCTGCGATTCCTGTGCTCGGAAAATACATCATTCTGGGGGTCTCCGCCCTGATGATCTTTTCGGTGAATCAGGGATTCCTGATCTGGGCGGCCTTCGCCTCCTGTTTCATTATTTTTGTCTTCCCGCTGTTTCTGCTCGGAACGGTGACACCGTCGCTGGTAAAATACACGACGGACAGTCTGGAGGACAACGGAAAAACCGTAGGCATGCTGGGGGCGTTCAATACGATCGGCAGTATTATCGGCACCTTTCTTCCCACTTTTGTGTCGATTCCGGCGGTTGGCACGGCCATTACTTTTCTGATCTTTTCCGGCGTTCTGCTGCTGATTGCGGTTATTTATTTTATTGCAGCCCGTTCCCATTGGAAGCTGCTGGCGCTTTGCCTGGTTCTGTTTGTGATCTGCTGCGTGTTCGGAAACAGCGATCGTTTTGCGTTCTGGGAGGATGACCTGACGTATGAAGGAGAGTCTGTCTATAATTATCTGCAGGTCAGGGAGAACGACCGGCAGGTGATTCTTTCAACGAACGTGCTGTTTGGCGTGCAGTCCGTGAAAAACAAGGTGGACGGCCTTACCGGCATGTATTACGATTACGCCATGGTAGCGCCTCTGATGGCGGGCAGTGCAGCGGATGGCAGCCGGGATATTCTGATTCTGGGTATGGGCAGCGGTACCTATGCGGTGCAGTGCAGCCGGTATTTTCAGGATCTGAACATCGAAGGCGTCGAAATCGATGAAAAAATCGTGGATTTGTCCCGCCGGTATTTTGATCTGCCGGAATCGGTGCCGGTCACGGTTTACGATGGCAGAGCCTATCTGCAAGCTGTTGAGGGCAAATATGATGTGATTATGGTGGACGCCTATCAGGACATTACCATTCCGTATCAGATGTCCTCAGTGGAATTCTTCTCCATGGTGCGGGACCATCTCCGCGACGGCGGCGTCATGGTCGTGAATATGAATATGAAGGGCAGCGGGGAAGGCGCTATTAATGATTATCTTGCCGATACTATCGACCTGGTATTTCAGGATGTGTATACTGTCGATGTGCCCGGCACGACCAACCGGGAGCTGTTTGCTTCTGACTCGGGCCGGATGACGGAGAGGCTGGCACAGTCTCTGGCCGGCTTATCGGATTCGGAACAGGACCGGGAGCTGCATGCCCTGATGAACCGCCTGCAGGCTCATCTGGTACCTTATAACGGCAGGGATCGGATTCTGACGGATGATCAGGCACCGGTGGAGCTGCTCGGCATGAAGGTCATCGACGAACTGATTGCAGAGGAAGTGGCGTATTACCGGGAAGTTTATGAGCGGGACGGTTTGTCCGGACTGCTGGACCAGGTTCTGTAATGTTTTCCGGCATGTACGGGTCTTCTTTCCCGGCGTACCTGGTCTGCGCAGGAGCGGGATCTGAAAAAGCACTTGACTTAGTCGTACGGCTAAATATATACTGATAATGCAAATAATTCGCCGTACGGCTAATTTTCGCCTTGCTCAGGAGTATATTCGCCGTACGGCTAATTTTTATATGGAATTATAAGGAGTCATTTATGTTAATCAGTGATGCCGCTGCATTTGGGCAGGCGATCCGGCAGCGCCGCAAAGAGCTTCATTATACGCAGTCTTTTCTTTCTGATTTTACCGGGTTCAGTGTCAGTTTTATATCGGACCTGGAAAACGGGAAAAGTACCGCGGAACTCGGGAAAGCCATTCATCTGGCCAATACACTCGGATTGGACTGCAGTCTTACGGCAAGGGGGAAGAAATGACGGAGTATCATGTAAGTGTGGAAAATTCCGGCAGACAAATACCGGTTGGCCGTATCGAAGAAACCGATGGCGACGGAGGACGTTTTTTTTATCTGGATGAGTATCTGCAGCAGCCGGATGCAGTTCCGGTTTCCATCAGTCTGCCGCTCCAGACAGAAGCTTTTTCCGAGGAGCAGACCCGCACTTTTTTTGAAGGCCTGCTTCCGGAGGGATTTACAAGGAAATCGGTAGCGCAGCATCTGCGCATTGATGAAGGAAATTATCTTTCCATGCTGGCAGGGCTGGGCAGGGAGTGCCTTGGCGCCATTCGTATTTCCGATGATGTTCCCCAGCCGGAAGCCGGTTATGAGAAAGTCACGGAAAAACAGATCCGGGAACTGGCGGCGGAGGGCGCTGTCCGGTCGGCGGAAATGGTCACAAAAGCGCATTTGTCTCTGACCGGCGCTTCCGGAAAAGCCGGGCTGTATTTTGATGGTGCTTCCGGCGAATGGTATCTTCCGCACGGCACGGCTCCCAGCACGCATATTGTGAAACAGAGCCATGTCAGGCTGGACGGCATTGTGGCCAACGAGCAGCTCTGCCTTCTCACAGCGGCACACTGCGGGATTGCCGTTCCGGACAGCTTCATTATTAACACGGGATCGTTCCGGGACGAAGATGTTCTTTTTGCTACCAAACGATATGACAGAATTATTGACGAGCGCTGTGAAACACTGGATGGGCTGCGGAAACCGTTCCGGCTGCACCAGGAAGATTTTGCGCAGGCGATGGGCATACCTTCGATCCGTAAATATGAATCGGAAGACGGGCATTATATGGAGGAGATGTTTTCCCTGCTGCGCCGCTATTCAGCGGATCCGATCACGGACCAGCTCCGTCTGTGGGATATGATCGTGTTCAATTATCTGGTTGGCAATACGGACGGTCATATTAAAAATTATTCCATGCTTTACAGTCCGGATATGCAGTCCATGCATCTGGCACCTGCCTATGATCTGGTCAGCACGGTAGTGTATGAAAGCAGTACAAGGGAAATGGCGTTTTCGATTGGCGGGAATCTTCTGGTGGAAGATATCACAAAAGAATCGTTTCAGCGGGCGGCCGAAGAAGTCGGTCTCGGGGAACGGCTTGCAATGAGCCGCTTCGATGATATCTGCGGGCGTTTCCGGGAGGCTCTGGATGCATCGGCAGGAGAATTGGCGGAGCTCGGCTTCTTTCAGGCGGAACAGATTGCACAGAGCATACTGGAAAAAGGCGGCATTAATAGGTTGAACGGGTAGCGGCGTAAGTTTTATGCGCACAGAGGACTTTTAGAAATAAGTGTACATTTTGAGCAAAAAAGCTTCAAAAATGTACACTTTTTTTAAAAACTGCTTTTCAGTTTACATTGTTCACTTTTCCAGAGCTCGAATACGGAATCTGATTATTTGGAACTATTAAAATACTATTAGAATCAGTTGATATAATACAGTTAAATTCCATTGAATTTAGTTTAAGTTTATATTATTATAATTAGAGGAGCTCGATTAGATTAGTTATATAAATGAATGTTATGAAATGGTACAGAAAGGAAAGGGATTATGAGCGAAGAATTGAAAAACTCTGTTCCTGAAATGGAAAAGCCTGAAGAAGAAAAACGTTCCCGTCCGACTCCTCCGGGAGGCGGCTATGGCGCACCTGGCAAGGCTGCAGGTTATGGTGCTCCTGGCGGCTATGGCGCACCAGGTCCGAAAGGCCCTGGTGGCTACGGTGCACCAGGCCCGAAGGGACCAGACCATGGCTATGGCGCACCAGGCCCGAGAGGTCCTATGATGGGCGGCAGACCGCCGATGGGTCCGCCAATGATGCCTGGTTATCCAATGGCACCGTTCATGTATGTACCGGTTATGATGGTTCCGGTGATGTACATGCCGATGATGATGCCGATGATAGGCGGTATGCCACCTATGGGCGGTCCGGGATTCGGTCCGATG
>JAFWDF010000082.1 GCA_017534025.1 Bacillota bacterium | reverse complement strand
TGGAGTATACGCCGGATCAGATCGTGGTGACCAACGGCGCGAAGCAGTGCATTACCAATTCCTGCATTGCGCTGCTGAATCCGGGAGATGAAGTGCTGATTCCGTCCCCTTACTGGGTGAGCTATCCGGAGATCGTGAAGATCGCCGGCGGGGTTCCGGTGTTCGTGGAAACGAAGAGGGAAAATGATTTTAAGCTGACGGCGCAGGAGATTGAGGAACATGCCACGGAGCGGACGAAGATGATTATCCTGTGCAATCCGTCCAATCCTCTGGGTACGGTTCATACCCGGGAAGAACTGGCGGCGATTGCGGATGTCTGTGTGGCGCGCGGCATTTACATCATGTCTGATGAAGTATATGAACGCATCTGCTTCGCGGACGAGTTTGTGAGCATGGCGTCTGTCTCACCGGCCGCAAAGGACTGGACGATTCTGATCAATGGGTTGTCCAAGTCCATTCCGATGACCGGCTGGCGGATCGGTTATACGGCAACGACGGCGGAAATCGCGAAGGCGATGGCTTCCCTGCAGGGCCATATTACCTCCCATCCGTCCACAATTTCCATGTGGGCCGGCGTGTCGGCGCTGAATGAATGCCGGGATTATACCAATATGATGGTGGGCGAGTACCGGAAGAGAATGGAAGCATCGGTCGCATTCCTGCGGGCCGAACTGCCGGAAGTGCCGTTCATCGAGCCGAAGGGTGCGTTCTATCTGTTCCTGGATATTTCCTGCGTGGAAAAAGCCCTGCAGGGCGCGCCGGAGAACACCGGCTCCTGGTCCAAGGATTTCACTATGCGCCTGCTCAATGAGAAACATGTGGCGGTGGCGCCGGGATCCGCTTTCGGCAAGGAAGGCTTCATCCGCATCGCTTACGCGAATGATCTGGATACGATTCTGGAAGGTCTCGGCCGGATCCGGGACCTGGTGAAGGAACTGCAGTCCTGAGCGGCGCAACAGCCAGTTGCTTGCAGGCAGGACCTCCGTGGAGCATAATACAGGCAGAAGAATGCGGGAGGTGTTTGCATGGAAACGAAAGATATACTGAAAACGCTGCGGGAGAAGAACGGCCTGACGCAGGATCAGATGGCGGAGCGCGTGATGGTGACCAGACAGGCTGTCAGCCGCTGGGAAAACGGAGACACGCAGCCGAATACGGACACGCTGCGTATCCTGTCAAAGGAATTTAATGTGTCGATCAACACGCTTCTCGGATCGCCGCGGCAGCTGGTCTGCCAGTGCTGCGGGATGCCGCTGGAGGATGCGTTCATCGGGCGGAATAAGGACGGTACGCTCAATGAGGAATACTGCCAGTGGTGCTATGCGGACGGCACTTACACATACAGCGATATGGATGACCTGATCCGCGTATGTGTGCCTCACATGGTGCAGGAAGGGTTTTCCGAAGAGCAGGCCCGCTCCTATATGAAAGAAATGCTGCCGAAGCTGGATTACTGGAAGCGGTACGAAGAACTCAGCGACCACGGAGAATTTGCGGCATTTAAGCAGCAGCTGATAGAGGAAATCAATGCCCTTCCGGTTGAAGGCATGCCGGAGCTGCAGCATCTGAATGCGCTGGCGGGCAGAGATGTGAATCTGGAATACCGGCTGCCCGGCGGGATCATGGTAAAATTCCTGGATGATCAGAAGACTTATCTGGGAAATCAGCTGGAGTCGGAGATAAAGGAAGGCCTGTATTTCGGTGTGATCGCAAATATGGAATTCATCCTCGTTTCTGCATATGAGAATGAGGGTGAAAATCCGGAGCTTCTTCTTTACAAAAAGAGATAGGAATAGTCCGGACGCTCATTCCAAATTAAATAATTTCATAAAAAACAGCAGCCTGCATCACGGACAGTACGTCCTGACGCAGGCTGCTTTATTTATTTGCCCTGATCTGACACTTGTGAAAACTGCGGCCGGAGTTGCCGGTTCACACAATCTTATTTGATCACTCTGACCCGGATCATGCCTTCGATGTTTTTCAGGATGCCGACGGCCTCTTCGGAGATCGGGGAATCCAGATCCAGCAGCGTATAAGCATATTCGGAGCAGCTGCGGTTGGTCATGTCGCTGATGTTCAGCTCGCTGACCGCGCCGGTAATCCGCCCGATCATGTTCGGAATGTTTTTGTGGAACAGGGAGATCCGGCTGGCCGCGCGGCATCTGCCCATGTTCACGTTCGGAATGGTCACGGAATTGGTAATGTTTCCGTTTTCGATGAAGTCCATCAGTTCGTCCACCGCCATCCGCGCGCAGTTGTCCTCGGCCTCATCTGTAGAAGCGCCCAGGTGCGGTGTTACAATGGTGTTCGGCAGGGACAGACTGTCCTCATCAGGGAAATCCGTTACATATCTGGAAATTACGCCGTGTTCCAGCGCAATGCGCAGAGACGGGACGTCTACGATAGACGCTCTGGAGAAATTCAGCAGAATAGCGCCCTGCTTGATCTCATTAAAAATATCTTCGTTGATCATGCCGTTGGTTTCGTCATTGGCATGCACGTGTACGGTGAGGAAATCCACCAGCGGGAGCATGTCGGCAACCTTGTCCACCACCTTCAGGTGCTTGGACAGGTGCAGCGCATTCTTTACCGAAAGGTACCGGTCGTAGCCGATGACATTCATGCCCAGATGGACGCAGGCGTTGGCTACCAGGCCGCCGATGCCGCCCAGCCCGATGATGCCTACGGTGCGGTCCTTGATTTCCGTACCCTTGAACTGGCTCTTGCCCTTTTCCACCTGTTTGGCGACGCTCAGTTCGCCGGGTTCCAGGCTGCGCGCCCATTCGGAAGCCGCGAACAGATTGCGGGATCCGATGACCAGGGAAGCGATGACCATTTCCTTTACGGCGTTGGCGTTTCCGCCGGGGGTGTTGAAGACCACGATGCCTTTTTCCGCGCAGCGGTCGACCGGAATATTGTTCACGCCTACGCCGGCTCTGGCGATACAGAGCAGATCGTCGGAGAAATCCATGTCCTTCATGTTCTGGCTGCGAACGATGATGCCGTGGGCGTCATCAGTATTATCAATGATTTTATAATCGTCGGTCAGGTCATTCAGACCGATCGGTGAAATCTTGTTAAGCGTTGCGATATTGTACATAATTCTGCTGTTTTTCCTCAATGATGATCATTACGAAAGTAATACTATTTGTTTTCCATTTCAAATTTTTTCATGAACGCGATGAGCGTATCGATGCCTTCATCCGGCATTGCGTTGTAGATGCTGGCCCGCATGCCGCCCACACTGCGGTGGCCGCCCAGGTTGAGCAGGCCGGCAGCCTTGGATTCCGCCACAAACTTTTTGTCCAGTTCCTTATCGCCGGTTACGAATACCACGTTCATACGGGAGCGGTCTTCAGTTTCCACCGGGCAGGAGAAGAGCTTGCTGTTGTCAATGGTATCGTACAGTTTTTTCGCCTGTTCGAGATTGTGCTGCTCGATGCCGGCGACGCCGCCGTTCCGTTTGATCCACTGGAATGTCAGCCCGGCCATATAAATGGAGAAGCATGGCGGAGTATTGTACATGGATCCCTTGTCCGCATGGATCTTGTAATCCAGGTAAATCGGCGTGTTTTCCGGTGCGTGTCCGATGAGGTCGTCGCGGACGATCACGATGGTCACACCCGCCGGACCGACATTTTTCTGCGCCCCGGCCCAGATCAGGCCGAAATCTTCCACGTTGTAAACTTCCGAGAGAAAATTCGAAGACTGGTCCGCAACCAGTGTAATATCCCCGCAGTCCGGGATGTAATTGAACCGGCTGCCATAGATCGTGTTGTTCGTGGTAATGTACACGTAGTCGGCGTCCGGACGGAACGCATCCCGGCCGACCTTCGGAATGAAGGTGAAATTGCTGTCTTCGGAAGATGCCGCGGCAGCGATATCCCCGAATTTTTTCGCTTCCTGGTATGCCTTGCGTGCCCACTGCCCGGTGACGATATAATCCGCCTTTCCGCTGCCGGACAGCAGATTCAGCGGCACCATGGAAAACTGCAGCGTGCCGCCGCCCTGCAGGAACAGCACTTTATAGTTGTCCGGAATCTGCATCAGGTCCCGCAGATCGGCTTCCGCTGTATCGATGATGTCCTGGAACATCTGCGAGCGGTGGCTCATTTCCATCACGGACATGCCGCATCCTTTATAGTCGATCAGGTCGGCCTGCGCTTCGAGCAGTACTTCCATCGGAAGAACGGAAGGACCGGCTGAAAAATTAAATACTCTGCTCATGAATAATACCTCTTTTTCCGGGGCTGCCGGAACATCTATTGAACGCTGAAAGGCAATGTTAAAAAACTAACAAAGATTTTTGTATGCTAACCATGATATTATAAATCCTTATGAAACGTGTTGCAAGGCGGGAAAATGTATTTTTCGGAGAAGATGTGGTTGATAGGATGGCTGGACGGGAATATTACGAACCGATTAAGTTTTTCATTTTATTGGTCAAGATAATGGCCGCTCGTGATATACTTTAGATTGCATTGCGGCAACAATCCGATGAATTACTGAAAGAAGAGGAGGCACCTTTGTGAAAAGACTACATGCAATTTTACTTACGGTGATGTTAATGGTATCGCTGGCCGTACCGGCGGGAACGGCGTACGCGCAGATCGGCATGGACGAGCTTAATCTGTCCGCTACGGGCGCAGTCGCCATCGACGCCAATACGACAGAGGTCCTTTATGATAAAAATATGAATACCAGCATGCATCCGGCAAGTACCACCAAAGTCCTGACGGCGCTGGTGGTCCTGGAAAACATGAACCTGGATGATGTGGTTACGGTCGGCCCGGATGCGGTGGGCATCGAGGGCAGCAGCCTGGAGCTGAAGGAAGGCGAACAGATTACGGTGATCGACATGCTGTACGGGCTGCTTCTGAAGTCGACCAATGACGCGGCCATCGCGCTGGCGGATGCCTGCGCCGGCAGTGTGGAAGAGTTCGCAAAGATGATGAACGAGAAGGCTAAGGAGATCGGCGCGGTCAATTCCAATTTTGTTACGCCGAACGGCCTGACCGACGATCTGCATTATACTACGCCGTATGACCTGGCACTGATCATGAAGGCGGCTGTAAATAATCCTACGTTCCTGGAAATCATGTCCACAAAGGAATATGTTATGGCGCCTACCTGGTATACGGAAGCGCGTCTGGTGGAGAATTCCAACCGGCTTCTGTGGGATGACAGCGAACTGGAAGTGGACGGGGAAACCCGCCCGTACAAATACGATTACCTGATCTGCGGAAAAACCGGGTACACTATGGCGGCCGGTTCCTGCCTGGTGGAATACGCGTCCAAGGATAATCTGGACGTAATCACCGTCACCATGCATTCCACCCAGGAGGAACAGTTCCCGGATGCCATCCGTCTGCTGGATGCGGTCTTCGATAAGTATGAGGGCCTGCGGATTCTCAAAGAGGGAACACTGATCGATAAAGTGTACGTGAAGAACGGCGGAAAAGTGGACTATACGGTGAACAAGCCGGTTGTTGCGTGCGTGGAAAAAGGCGGGAAAGCTTCTATCGAAGATTATGCCTGGACCGTAAAAACCAAAGATGATCTGGTGGCGCCGCTGCCGGCGGGAACCGAAGCAGGGACATTAACATTAACCAAAAATGCAGAAGAAGTGGCAACGTATCCTGTATATACCGCGGATGAGGTGAAGGAATCCGGATTCCGCAAACTGGTGGATTCGTTCAAGGAATCTCTGCTGAGCAAACTGTTCTTTGTTCTGTTATTATTCCTGGCGGCTGTTGTGGTCGCAGGCATCCTGATGATGCGGCCGAGTAAGAAGCGGGCAGTAAAGAGAAAGCAGAAAAGATCCGATAACAGCCAGCAGCAGGAAGCCAGGATCGCGAAGCGGGCTGCGGACCGGGAGGTACGCAGAGCCAGAGCTGCCCGGGCAGCGGAAGAGAAGGCCGCGCAGCAATCCGCCGAGGTGGAGGAACAGGTCCGTGCCGAAGAACGGCGGAAGCGCGCCGAAGCCAGGAGAGCGCTGGCGGAAAAGAGAAGGGCAAGAGCGGCACGCGCTGCTGAGAAAAAGGATTCCCGGGACGAAAAATAGAAGATTACGAATATGACAAGATTTATCAGTGAACAGGCAGCTGCCCTGGTGCCCTATGTGCCGGGGGAGCAGCCGAAAGACAGAAAATACATTAAACTGAATACCAACGAAAATCCGTACCCGCCGTCGGAAAAGGTAATTGCGGCCGTTCGGGAGGAGGCTTCCTCCCTGCGCCTGTATCCGGATCCGCAGGCGGACGCGGTGCGGGACGCGGCAGCGGCATATTTTAATGAGGTGTTCGGGCTGACCGGCCGTGAAGCCATGGACCGGGACTTCTTTTTCGCCGGCAACGGATCGGATGAGGTGCTGTCCCTGCTGTGTCCGGCCTTCTTTACCGGGAAGAAGATTGTATTCGCCGACATCACCTACAGCTTCTATCCGTCGTTTCTTTCACTCTTCGAAGTGCCGTATGAAACGATTCCGCTGGCAGAAGACTTTTCGGTCCGGACGGAGGATTATCTGAATCTGGAGGACTCTGTCGGGGGTATTATCCTCTGCAATCCGAACGCGCCAACCGGAAGAGGGCTTCCGTTGGCAGAGATCGTCCGCATTCTGGAAGGAAACCGGGACCGTCTCGTTGTCGTGGATGAGGCCTATGTGGATTTCGGCAGTGAAAGCGCGGCCGGACTGGTCGGCAGATATGATAATCTGCTTGTGGTCCAGACGCTGTCCAAGTCCCGGCAGCTGGCCGGGATGCGTGTCGGGCTGGCAATCGGCTGTCCGGAACTGATCCGGGTGCTGCATACGGTCAAGGACACGTTTAATTCATATCCGGTGGACCGGCTCGCCATTGCGGCGGCGAAAGCGGCGTTCGAAGACCGGGCGTATTTTGAGGAGACCCGGCAGCGGATCATGTCCACCCGGGAAGAAACCGCGCGCAGCCTGCAGGAAATGGGCTTCGATGTGATCCCGTCCTGTTCCAATTTCCTGTTTGTGAAGCCGGCGGCGGTTCCGGCGAAGGACGTATTCCTGCAGCTTCGGGAAAAAGGGGTGCTGGTACGTTATTTTGACAAGCCGCGTATCAATGACCGGCTGCGGATCACCATCGGTACGCCGGAGGAGATGGACGCGCTGCTGAGGGCGGTGCGGGAAATTCTGCAGTAAATGATGTGCCGGGCGCCGGGGCAATGTTCCCTGCGCCCGGACTTTTTATACAGCGCGGCCCGGCCGCGCGGAACAGGCGGACAGCATGTTTGACATTGAAAAAAATATAGCGCTGCTGCCGGATAAACCGGGAGTATACCTGCACAAGGACAAATTCGGGCATGTGATTTATGTGGGAAAAGCGGTCAATCTGAAAAACCGGGTGCGGCAGTATTTCCGCTCCCAGACCAATATGCCTGCCAAGGTCCGGGCCATGGTGGCCAACATCGAGGAATTCGAGTACATTACCACCGATTCGGAAATGGAAGCGCTGATCCTGGAATGCAATCTCATTAAAAAATACCAACCGAAATACAATGTTCTGCTGCGGGATGACAAAACCTACCCGTATATCAAGGTCACCCTCGGGGAACAATATCCCCGGGTACTGAAGACACGCCGGGTCATCGATGACGGGTCGGAATACTTCGGTCCGTACAGCGATGTCGGAGCGGTTAAAGAAACGATTGATCTGCTGAACAGTGTGTACCGCCTGAAACGGTGCTCAGCGGTTTCTTTTACTGATAATTTCCGGCCGTGCCTGAATTATCATATCGAGCAGTGCCGCGGAATCTGTACCGGTACCGTGGATCCGGAGGAATACCGGTCGACGGTGGAGGAGGTTCTGCAGTTCCTCAGGGGACATAATGAGCCCATGCTGAAAATGTTGGAGCAGAAAATGCTGGAATGCGCCGCGGAGCTGAATTTCGAGCGGGCGGCGGAGTACCGGGACCGGATCGCCTCGGTGCGCGTCATCGGCGAAAAGCAGAAGGTGGTACTTGGCAGTGCCAACGACATGGATATTATTCATGCTGCAAGGGTGAAAACCGGCTGGAGCATCGTGCTCTTTTTGTCCGGAACGGGAAACTGTCCGGGCGGGAGAGCTTCCCGATGGATACGGCCGGAGAAGAAGAGCCGGCGCATGTACTGGCTTCCTTTTTAAAACAGTATTACGCGGCGGGGATGCTGATTCCGCGTGAAATCGCGGTGGCGGAGCTGCCGGAGGATCACTCTCTTCTGGAAAACTGGATTTCCGGCCTGCGGGGCGCCCGGGTCCGTCTGTATGTGCCGCAGCGGGGTGAGAAAAAGAAGCTGCTGGACATGACGGCCCGCGATGTGCAGGAGATGACCAAGGTGCTGGACGACCGGGCCATTGCCCGGGAAGAAAGGGCCAGTGTGCTGAGCGAGGAGCTGGCTGCGGTGTTCGGCAGGCGGACTGCGCGCACGGCACAGGGGGAGGAGATTCCGGTGACCTGGCGCATTGAGTCCTACGATATTTCCAATATTAATGGCGTGGATTCCGTGGGCGGCATGGTGGTGTTTGAGGACGGCCGGCCGCAGCGGAAGGACTACCGGAAATTCCGCATCCGCACGGTGGACGGGCCGGATGACTATTCCAGCATGCAGGAAGTGCTCTACCGGCGGCTGCGCCGGGCGCAGCAGGGAGACCGGGGCTTTGAACGGCGGCCTGACCTGATTTTTGTAGACGGCGGGCTGGGCCATGTGCACGCTGTGCAGGAGGTGCTGAAGGCCATGGGCGAAACCATTACGGTAGCCGGTATGGTCAAGGATGACCGGCACCGCACCCGGGGCCTCATTGTGAATGAAGAGGAGATCGATCTCCGGGAGCGTCCGGTGCTGTTTCGCTATGTTACGATGATTCAGGATGAAGTGCATCGTTTTTCGATTGAT
The DNA here is from genome assembly GCA_017534025.1 of Bacillota bacterium. Classification (GTDB taxonomy): domain Bacteria; phylum Bacillota; class Clostridia; order Peptostreptococcales; family Anaerovoracaceae; genus RUG708. The sequence goes on along the minus strand of JAFWDF010000082.1, from coordinate 5,043 downwards.
TATCATCACAGCATCCGCAACCGTTCGATGAGCCGGTCCGTACTGGATGACGCGCCGGGGATCGGCGCAGTACGGAAAAAATCATTGCTGCAGACCTTCGGCAGCATCGAAAAAATCCGGCAGGCGGATGTGGAAACGCTGGCGGCAGCGGACGGTATGAATCCCGCCGCAGCCAGGGCGCTGAAGGAGTATCTGGAATCGCTGCAGGAGAAAGGGGAATCGTCCGGCACTTCCGAATGAGTTTGTGATTGACCGAATGATTGCCGTTCATGTATAATTTATAAAAGTCATGCATGAAATGACTGGACTGAAAAATGAAACCGGACACTGCGCCGGATGATGACGGTATAGTAGGAAAGGAGCCCGTTATGGCTGATGAAGTAAAGAATGTTGCGGAAGAAGAAACTGCCGATATCATTACACTGGAATTTGATGACGGAAAAGAAGAAGAATGCGAAATCATGGGCGTCTTCGAAGTGGAAGACAAGGAATATATCGCGCTTCTCCCTCTGAAGAATGAAGAAGATGTGTATCTCTACGGTTATGTAGAGTATGAAGACGACACTTTTGAACTGCTGGATATTGAAGACGACGCCGAATTTGCAAAGGTAGAGGCGGAATTTAACGCCATCGTCAATTCGGAAGAGTAATGGACGCATAATACAGCGGGAAACCGGAACGGAGAGGATTTCCTCTTCGTTTTTTGTTTCACGGAGGATGATTGGAAATGGCGGAAAAAGAATATGGAACACTGCAGAACCTGTTTGGTGATTTGCCGGCCGGAGCCGAACAGGAAATCGATCCGGTTACGGAAGCGGTTCTGCTGCATTTCGGGACATTCTGTTCCGTGCCGCACGGTTCAGGCAACGAGGCGCGCCTGACAGAAATACTGGCGGACTGTTTCGCGGGAGAAGGACGCCAGATCCGGATCGATGAGGCCGGCAATCTGATCGTGGATATACCGGCTTCACCCGGTCTGGAGGACGCGCCGCTCCTGATGCTGCAGGGCCACACGGATATGGTCTGCGCGGTGCGCCCCGGCTCCGGCTATGTACCGGAACGGGATCGGATTCAGGCGGGGATGTACCGGGATGAAAAGAGCGGCCGCCTGATCCTGTCGAGCTGCGGGGACTCTTCCCTGGGCGCCGACTGCGGTCTGGGAGACGCCGGGATTCTCTGGCTGTTCGGGAGGCCGGTATCCGGGCCGGCGGAGCGGCAGGATGAAGCGGAACCGGCCGGCCGGCAGGGTTCCGGCGGACTGCGCCATGGGCCTGTGCGGATCGTCATGACCGTCAATGAGGAAAACGGGCTGGGCGGCGCGCTGGAATTGTCGCCGGAAGTGTTCGACGGCGTGCGGTATGTCATCAATGTGGACGGTTTCACATGCGGCCTGTTTGTGGCGGGCAGCGCCGGCGGCCGGAGGGAAAAATACAGCCGGGATGCGGAGCTGACCGATACAGCGGCATTATTTGAGGGCAGTACAGATGAACTGCGGACGTTTGAGGTCTGCCTCAGCGGGTTTACAGGAGGCCATTCCGGTTCGGATATCGCGGAAGGCAGAGTCAACGCACTGTGGATGATGGGACGGTTCCTGGAGGCATTAACACAGCACGGGGTGCGGTATGCGCTGTCGTCCTTTACGGGCGGATCCGCGCTCAATGCCATTCCCGGAGACAGCGAGGCGGTGCTCACGGTGGACAGTGGTTCCGCTGCGGAATTTCAGAACTGCCTGCTGGACCTGATCGAAGCCATCCGGCATGATTACCGGGATACGGATGACCGGGGACACGTCACCTATTACGAGACGAAAAGGCCGGAGAAAGCTTTTTCAAAGGAATGCTGTGATGCGCTGACCGGATTTGTTTCGTCTCTGACGGTTGGAGTGAAAAAGTATATGGACGATATGCCGGATACTCCGGAAACCTCCTGCAATCTCGGGGCGGTGTCTGCCCGCGCGGGGGCGGAACGCATGCAGATTCATCTGTTTGAACGGAGCATGGGCGGCCGGTCGCATGAAGAACTGCTGGAAGAGCACAGGCGCCTGTCGGCGCGTTTCGGTTTCCGGAAAGTGTACGGCCAGAATTATCCGGCCTGGGCATACCGGCAGGACAACCGGCTGCCGCATCTGGCTAAAGAGTTGTTTGAAAAGGAAACCGGACGGCCGGGTGCCGTAAAAGCCGTTCACGTAGGCCTGGAACCGGCTGTGTTCTACGACATCGATCCGACGATGCAGATGGTTTGCATGGGCGCGGATGTCCTGGATCCGCACAGTGTGCATGAACGGGTTCCGGTGGATACGATCCGTCCGTTTGCCCGCACGCTGCGGCGGCTGGTCGAAGCGATCGGAGAAAGGAAAGAATAAGGGAGCAGAGAAGGGAAATCCCTGTTTTCTGTAAATAAAAACCGGCGCCCGCTTTTCCGGGCGCCGGTTTCCTGTTGTCAGGACTGTTCCAGTTTTTCAATATGGTCCTTCAGACGATCAAAAGTTTCGTCGCTGATCACATGCTCTACGCGGCAGGCATCATCAGCGGCGGTTTCTTTCCCGACGCCCAGCATTTCAAACAGGCGGGTGAGCGCCTGGTGCCGTTCATACACTTTGGTGGCAACGGCCATGCCGGATTCCGTCAGTGAAATATAGCCGCTGTCGTCCATGATAATCTGCCCGTTTTCGCGGAGCTTTTTCATGGCTACACTGACACTTGGCTTGGAGAAACCAAGCTCATTGACGATATCAATAGACCGGACGTATTGATTCCTCTGGCTGAGGATCAGTATCGTTTCCAGATAATCTTCCGAGGATTCCTGAATCTTTGCGCGCATAGATTTCTCCTTTCACCCCTCTTGGAAAACTCATACTCCCATGGATTATATCATAAAAAACAACCGATAGGAAGATGATCTGCAGTCGAAACAGGAAAAGCTGAAATGCATTGCAGTTGCGGCGCGGAAGGGCTACTGCTGTTCCCGCAGCCGGGCACGGGCGGCACGGTCTTTCGCGCGGTCCTGTTTACTGAGGATGGCTTTGCGGATCCGCAGGTTTTCCGGTGTGATTTCCAGGAGTTCATCATCCGCCAGGAACTCGATGCACTGTTCCAGAGACATGCGGCGTACCGGTACCAGCTTCAGCGCTTCTTCACTGCCGGCGGCACGCATATTGGTCAGATTCTTTTTGCGGCAGACATTGACATCGATGTCGCCCTGCTTTGGCGATACGCCCACGACAATGCCTTCGTAAACCGGCACGCCGGGTTCTACGAACAGGGCGCCCCGGTCCTGTGCGTTGAACAGACCGTAGGAACTGCATTCGCCGGGTTCAAAGGCAACCAGGCTGCCGGTGGAACGCCGGGCCAGCTCGCCCTTGAATGGTGCGTATTTTTCGAACACAGACGCCATGATGCCTTCACCGCGGGTGTCCGTGAGGAATTCATTCCGGTAGCCGAACAGTCCGCGGGACGGTACCAGGAACTCCAGCTTCATGCGGCTGCCGGCCGGGATCATCTGGATCATTTCTCCCTTTCGTGCGCCCAGCTTGTCGATCACTGCGCCGACACAGTTTTCCGGTACATCCGCCACCAGCCGTTCCAGCGGTTCCTCCAGCACGCCGTTGACACGGCGGGTGAGTACGCGCGGCGGCGAAACGGCGAATTCATACCCTTCCCGGCGCATGGTTTCCATCAGAATCGACAGATGCATCTCGCCGCGGCCGGCGACATTAAATGCATCGGTGGTATCGGTTTCCGTGACCCGCAGGGATACATCCTTGAGCGTTTCCAGCTGCAGCCGGTCCCGGAGATTCCGGGAGGTGACGTATTTGCCGTCCCTGCCGGCGAACGGGGAATCATTAACACAGAACGTCATTTCCACAGTCGGTTCGGAAATCGCCACAAACGGGAGCGGTTCCACCACATCCGGAACACAGATCGTGTCGCCGATGGTAATGTCCGAGATCCCGGAAATGGCAATGATGTTTCCTGCGTAGGCTTCTTTTACCGCCACCCGGTTCAGGCCGTCAAACTCGTACAGATTGGTTGCCTTGACTTTTTTCGATGCCGCGCCGGACTCCTCGTGGTAGTTGCAGACAACCAGTTCCTGATTCTGGCGCAGTGTGCCGCGTTCGATCCGTCCAACGGCGATCCGTCCGACGAATTCGTTGTAATCCAGAGCGGAAACCAGCATCTGGAACGGTTCGTCCACGTTGGCTTCCGGCGCCGGAATATGGTTCAGGATAGCTTCGAACAGCGGCTTCATATCGGTGCCTTCTTCGTTCGGATTGTCCGAGCAGATGCCCCGGCGGGCGGAGCAGTACAGAATCGGCGAGTCCAGCTGGTCATCGGTGGCGTTCAGATCCATTAACAGTTCCAGAATTTCATCCACGACTTCGTCGATCCGGCGGTCCGGCCGGTCGATCTTGTTGATCGCGATAATGACCCGGTGGCCGAGCTCCAGCGCTTTGGACAGTACGAAACGGGTCTGCGGCATCGGCCCTTCCGCTGCGTCAACCAGCAGAATGACGCCGTTCACCATTTTCAGGATGCGCTCTACTTCGCCGCCGAAATCCGCGTGGCCCGGGGTGTCTACAATATTTATTTTTACATCGCCGTAGGTAACGGCCGTATTTTTCGCCAGAATGGTAATGCCTCTTTCCCGTTCCAGCGCGTTGGAGTCCATGACCCGCTCGACAACGGCCTGGTTTTCCCGGTATACGCCGCTCTGCTTCAGCAATTCGTCCACCAGTGTGGTCTTGCCGTGATCGACATGGGCAATGATCGCGACATTTCTCAGTTTCTCATTTATCAATGTTTCTATACTCCTTTTATATGCAGGGAAATGGAATATCAATATTTCCGCCGGACAGTATAACGCACTTCCGGTGACCCGTCTCCGGTACGGAAGCCGGATTTGTCCGCAAAAATTTATTATAGTATATATGGCGGGGCAGTGCAAGAACTCTGCCGGATCATTATTATGGAAGTCTTTGCGGGAACTCTGCAGGGAGGAGAATTTCGCCGGGCGGCTTTTCATTCGGCTAGATCGGAAGAGCGT
>JAFWDF010000081.1 GCA_017534025.1 Bacillota bacterium | reverse complement strand
CGCGGGGAAAAGAGGGAATATAATAAGGAGAAAACTATTGGCCGAAAAACTTGGCTTTTCTGCGTTCCATGAATGCATTGACACCTTCCCGGAAATCATCGGTGCGGGAACATTCCATCTGGGTAGGTGCTTCGCTGTTCTGCAGGAAATCATTATAATCCCGGAGGCAGGCATCGCGGATCTGCTGTTTCATGTTGCGGTAAGCGACCAGCGGCCCGTCAGCCAGCCGTTCAGCCAGTTTTTCCGTTTCGGCTTCCAGCGCATTATCCGGAAAGGTTTTATAGACCAGGCCGGCTTTTTCCGCTTCTTCTGCGGAGAGAGGATCGCCGGTGAGGCACAATGCCATGGCGCGTTGCCTGCCCAGGCTGCGGCTCAGCAGATAAGCGCCGCCGGTATCCGGAACCAGCCCCAGTCCCACGAATGCCATCAGAAATCTGGCCCGGCTGCCGCACAGAATGAGGTCGGACGAAAATGCCAGACTGGCACCTGCACCGGCTGCGGCGCCGTGTACGGACGCCAGAATAATCTTGTTCATTTTTGTCATGTACAGGGTAAGTTCACGTACCGCTTCAATTTCTTTGCTGAGATCCTGATATTCTCCGCTGTTCATCAGTTTTTGGAAATAGCTGATGTCGCCGCCGGCGGAGAAGGCCGGTCCCCGGCCGCGGAGTACGACAATGTTTACAGAAGGATTCTGTTCCGCTTCCCGGAAGGCCTGCAGAAGATCCCTGGCCATTGCGAGGTCCACGGCGTTCAGGGTATCCGGGGCGTTCATGGAAATATAGCCGACCCGGCTGCGGATTTCAAATTGCAGTTTCGTGTAATGCATGGGAGAACCTCCGTTACGTATCCGCATTTCATGCGGTCATGAACTGGCTGGTATCCGAACAGTGGATCCGGCACGTGTCAGGTACCTGAATTATACCATGAATTATAGAATGGAGGGCGCAGGCCGGAATCATTATCATTATAAAACAAAACCACCCGCCGGAACGGGTGGGTGGGAGAGAGTATGCCCCTGCAACGGGCCTTGCAAAATAAAACCAAATATCAGTTAAAAAGGAGATGTCATGCTCAGGTTTCGGAAAAACCGAATAACCTCAAACTTGATTAAAGTATACCACTAAAATTCAACAAGTCAATATAAAAATAATATAAACATTATAAATACGATATAACATATCAAAAACAAATTAAAACTAATAAACTATAAATGGTATTATGATATAAGTGAATTGGAAAACAGATTGGATTCCGGCGGTTCCGAACGGTTCGCTGAACTGGTGCGGATGACCGGCCGCTTGTGTCGTTATTGGATTCTTGCGCCTGATATGATATACTAATTATGTATGTGGAGCAGAAAAAAAGAAGCGCGGCAGGCACGTTGCCGCGCATAAAGCTGAGGGCAGCTTTAGAAAGATAATGAGGTAGAGTGTATGGTCATCGAAAGAAATCCGGCCGGACTTATCCTGTCGGCAGGCTTTTCTTCCAGGATGAAAGATTTCAAGCCGCTTATGAAAATCGGCGGAAAAACTCCGCTGGAAATTCTGATCGATCATCTTCGCATCGCGGGTGTGCAGGAGATCTTTGTCGTCGTAGGCTACAATGCGGAAATCCTCACCGATTATCTCTCGGATAAGAATGTACATGTTGTAGAGAATAAAAACTTTGAGCAGGGAATGTTCACGTCCATCCAGTGCGGGGTCAGAGCAGCTTCGGACGCCGGCCATGACTGCTTTTTAATGACGCCGGTGGATATTCCGCTGGTTCCTCCATATATCATGAAAGCCGTAATGAACCGGTTTTACAATGTGGCCCCGCAGAACGGAAAGGCGCCGTTTGTAGTGCCGTGCTATGAGGGGAAGAAAGGACACCCTCTGCTGATCCCGGCCGAGTATACTGAAGAAATCCTGGCTTCCGGCGGGGAAAATGGTCTGAAATCCGTTACTTCCCGGTACGAAGACCGGTTTATCCGGGTGGACACCCATTGCAGAGGCATTATCCTGGATATGGATACCCAGGAGGCTTACCGGGAACTGTCGGACTATTATTCGGAGGCAAAATATCCGGATGAGGAACAGTGTTTTAAAATCATAGAACGGATGGAAACACCGGGGCATGTAGTGAAACACTGCCAGGCGGTGACCGATACGGCCGTGGCCATTACCGAAGCACTGAATGCGAGCGGCTGTCATTTCAGCGTGCCGCTGGTGCGGGCGGCCGGGCTCCTGCACGATGTGCTGCGGGTGCGGAAGGCGCACTGGGAAGCGGGCGCGAAATGCGCGATGGATTACGGGTATCCCGAAGTCGCGGACATTATCATGGATCACATGCATTATGTGCCGACGCTTCCGGTTCATGAGATCGATGAGAAGGATATTATCTGCCTGTCCGACAAGCTGCGGCAGGAGGATAAGCTGGTGACGCTGGAAGACCGGCTGGCACCGGTGAAGATCCGCTGGGCGGACAATCCGGAGGCGCTGGGGATTATCGAACATAAAATCAATGCAGCCGGTGCCGTACTGCACTATATTGAAGGTGTGACCGGCAGGGACGTGTACGAGATGCTGAGAGAGCATGATGAACATAAACAGGAAGAGGAACCGCAGGGGTATCGCCGCCGGGTGATTCTGATCCGTCATGGCGAAACGCAGAGACATAAGGAAAAGATTTTCCTCGGGCAGACGGATGTGCCGCTGAATGAAGAGGGAAAAGACCAGTGTACCATTGTAGGCATTGAAATGCAGCACTTCGATGTGGATACGGATGTGGTATACTGCAGTGATCTGAGACGGGCCAGAGAAAGCGCTAAAATTATAGCCGGCATTATGGGTGACCGGTATCATGTTCAGCCGGTGCCGGAGTTCCGGGAGATGAACCTGGGAGGCTGGGACGGCAAGTATATCAGTGAAGTCCGGGAAAAATACCCGGAGGAGTATGCGAAGCGTGGCAGGGACCTGATCCGGTTCAAGATTGATGAGACAGCAGAAAACTTTGAGGAACTGCGGGACCGGGTAGTGCCGAAGTTCAATGAGATCCTGGAATCCACGGAAGGAGATATTGTGATCGTCAGCCATTCCGGGGTGCTGCTTGTATTAAAATGTGAGATTACGGGGCGCAGCCTGGAGCAGATCCGGCGGATGAAATTCCGCAGGGGCACGTATGAATTCCTCGAGGTCGGGGAAGAATACCTGCAGCGCCATCAAATAGCAATACCTGACTGATCAGCCGGCCGCTGCTGCGGGCCTCCTGCAGCCGAAGCGGCGGGAGGCCCTTATTTTTGGAGTTATTATGGATCTTTCCGATAAGATTGAAAAACTGCTGACCCGGGTCAGCAAACCCGCTTCCTATATGGGCGGGGAACTGTATTCCGTGCTCAAGGAGCCGGAGGATGTGGAACTGCATTTTGGCTTCTGCTTCCCGGATTTATATGAAATCGGCATGTCCTATCTAGGCATGCAGATTATTTATCATGTTCTGAATGAACAGCCTTGGATCTGGTGCCAGCGTCTGTTCGCGCCGGGGACGGATATGGAAGCGCTGATGAGGAGCGAAGGCGTTCCGCTGTTTACAATTGAGAATAAGCAGCCCGCCCGGGAAATGGATATTCTGGGATTTACGCTTCAATATGAGCTGTCCTTTACCAATATCATCAACATGCTGGATCTGGCGGGCATCCCGGTTTTGGCAAAGGACCGGGACGATACCATGCCGGTCATTGCTGCGGGCGGAAATTGTTCGTTCAGCCCGGAGCCGCTGGCGGATGTCTTTGACTTCTTCATGCTGGGAGACGGGGAGGACGTACTGATTGAGGTTTCGGAAGCCGTGCGGGAATATAAAAGAGAATTATCCGGCATGCAGGAACCGGCAGACACGGCAGACGGTCTGCGGCCGAAGGAACGTCTCCTGCGGAAGCTGGCGGGCATCGACGGGGTATATGTTCCGTCGCTGTACGAGCCGCAGTATGCGGAAAACGGATGCATGACCGGACACAGGAAGCTTTGGGATGGCGCGCCGGACCGCGTTGTCAAGCGCTTTGTCATGGATATGGATACGGTATCCTATCCGCTGCGGCCGATCGTGCCGTTCACGGATACGGTGCACGACCGTTCGGTAATCGAACTGTTCCGGGGCTGCACCAGAGGCTGCCGGTTCTGCCAGGCAGGCATGATCTGCCGGCCGGTGCGGGAACGGTCGCCTGAAATTATTAAGGAGTATTCGTATAATAGCCTGAAAAATACCGGTTATGATGAAATGTCGCTGCTGTCCCTGTCCACCAGTGATTATTCGAGGATTGAGCCGCTGGTACGGGATCTGATGCAGGGCTGCCGCGCCATGGATGTGGGACTGTCCCTGCCGTCGCTGCGCCTGGATTCTTTCTCCGAGGAAATTCTTAAGGAGATCATGGGCGTGCGGAAGACCGGCCTGACCTTCGCGCCGGAAGCCGGGACACAGAGGCTGCGCGATATCATTAACAAATCCATAACCGAAGAACATATTTATACGGCTGCGGAGAAGGCGATCCGTCTGGGGTACAGCAATATCAAGCTGTATTTCATGATCGGGCTGCCCGGCGAGACGGATGAGGACCTGGACGGAATTGCGGAGATCGCCCGCCAGATCACGGCCATTAACCGGGAGGTCAGTGAGAAGAAGGGGCGTTTTAATGTCACTGTCAGCGTGTCCAATTTTGTGCCGAAAGCGCAGACACCGTTCCAGTGGGCGGCGCAGGATACGCCGGAGGAATTCAACCGCAAGCATTTGTACCTGAAGGACCGGCTGAAGATGAAAAATGTTTCCTACCAGTATCATGGGACGGAAACCAGTTTTCTGGAAGCCGTGTTCGCCCGCGGTGACCGCCGCGTGGGCCGTGCGCTGATACGGGCCTGGGAGCTCGGCTGCCGCTTTGACGGCTGGACGGAGCATTTCGATTATTCGAAATGGCTGCAGGCGTTCCGGGAAACCGGCGTGGATCCGGATTTCTACGCGCACCGGGGCAGGGCAGAGGACGAATACCTGCCGTGGGATCTGATCGACTGCGGCGTCAGTAAAGAATATATGCTGAAGGAAAAGCACCGGTCGGAAGAGGGCCTGCAGACCAGAGACTGCAGGAAAGGCTGCACCGGATGCGGCATTAAACGGTATCAGGAGTGCCCGGTGTATGAGCAGGGCGCGAACTATTCCTGATCACCGGACCGCGGAAGGAATGGATCATGGGCAGATTTTTAATAAAATTCACAAAAGAAGGGGAGATCCGGTATATTTCTCATCTGGATCTGCTGCGGGTTTTCCAGAGGGCGTTCCGGCGCACGGATGTCCGGCTCCGCTACTCGCAGGGATACAATCCGCACCCGAAAATCAGTTTTGCCATGCCGCTGTCGCTGGGCTTTGAAAGCCGGGGCGAATATGTGGAAATCGAGACGGAATCCGGACACGGACCGGAGCAGATTATCCGGGAGCTGGCGGAAAGCATGCCCCGGGGGCTGCAGGTTCTTGCCTGTTCGCCGCTGGCCGAAACATCCAAAACCTCGCCGGGAGCCGCTGTGGAATTTGCATCCTATACGGCGGAATACCGGGGGGATGATGCAGCCATGCGGGACAGCCTGGTGGCGGGAATTCTCCCGTTTCTCGGAGAGAAGGAAATCATCAGTGTGAAGTATTCCAAAAAGAAGAAGAAGGATATTGAGACCGATATCCGGCCGTCCATCCGTTCTCTGAGCTCGGCCAGTGATACACGTCTTCTGCTGACAATGATGCTGAAAGCGGGAAATGTGGGAAATCTGAATCCGGAACAGCTGGTAAAGGCGCTGTGCAGGTTCTGCGGCAGAGAATACCTGGAATACGAATGGCGTTATCGCAGACTGGATATGTTCTTCCGGGACGGGAAGGGCAGGATCCGGCCGCTTACGGATTTTAAGGGTTAATTATGACGGAAAAAATATATCAGCAGGATTGTTATCTGCGGGAATGTGAAGCGACCGTGCTGCGGTCGGAAGGCGATGAGCTGATTCTTGACCGGACGATTTTTGCGCCGGATTCCGGCGGCCAGCCATGGGATCTGGGAACCATTTCCGGTATTCCTGTGACGAAAGTGACGGAACGGAACGGCGAAGTGGTTCATGTTCTGAAAAAAGGAAAAAATACATTGGCTGACGGCGACCGGGCGGAGCTGGCCATCGACTGGGAACGCCGTTTTGACCACATGCAGAATCATCTGGGCGAACACATTTTGTCCGGGGTATTCAAGAGCCGGTTTGATATTGATAATAAAGGATTTCATCTGGGCGACCGGGAAGGCACCTTTGATCTGGACATCCCGTCACTGACTCCGGAAATGATCACGGAGGCGGAGGATCTGGCCAACGAAGCGGTGTTCCGGGCGATTCCGGTGCAGAGAATCCGGCTGAATACGCCGGAAGAAGCGGCGCAGTATCCGCTGCGGAAAGCCCTGAGTGTGGAAGAGGATATCCTCGTGGTGACCGTGCCCGGTGTGGACTGCGTCGCCTGCTGCTGCCCGCATCCTTCGGATACTTCGCAGATCGGACTGATTAAAATCATAGGCATCGAAAAATACAAGGGCATGACCAGAGTGCATTTTCTCTGCGGAAAACGGGCTTTGCTGGATTACCGGCAGAAACATATTGTGGTGTCCGAGCTGGCGGAGCAGTATTCCGCGGATGCCTATTCACTTCTTAAGAAGGTGGAAAAAGCCGGGCAGAAGAACGATGCGATTCGCCGTGAGCTGAATGAACTCCGCAGCAGCCTGGCACGCAGGGCAGCGGATGCACTTCTGGAAGAGAGCGGCCGGTATGCTGCAGGGGTATATGAAGATGCGGATATGGAGCAGATCCGGCAGACAGCCAAACGCTTTATGGAATTGTCCGAAAAGCCGGTCATTCTGGCTTCAATAAAGGAGAAGACCGTGCTGCTTGCGCACAGCGGAAGCGCAGGCGTACAGTGTGGAAAGCTCGTGAAGGAGCTGGCGGAAGGCGGCCGGGGCGGCGGCAGTGATACGCAGGCCCAGGCGGTGTTCCCGGATACGGAGAGTATGCTGGCTTTTGTAGAACGGGTAAAAGAGGAATCAGGCAATGAGCAGTGAAAAACGACTGAATGATTACGATACCGTCAGTTTGTCCGAGAGCGGGAAGCATCTGGTTATCATCGACCAGACTCTTCTGCCGGGTGAACTTCGGTACCTGAAGCTGCGGGAACTGGAGGACATCCGCGAAGCAATCTATATGCTGCGGGTACGCGGCGCGCCGGCCATCGGCGTGGCAGCAGCCATCGGCCTGTACGTGATTGCAGACGGCCTGCTGGAAGAAGGGTTTAGTGAAACACCGGAATTTCTGGAGGAACTCCGGGTGCGGGCGGATTATCTGGCGGATGCCCGTCCGACGGCGGTCAACCTGCGGTGGGCAGTGGACCGGATGATGGAAGCTGCGCAGTCCATGGCAGAAGAAGCTCCGGAGACGATTACCGAAGAACTGCGCAAAGAGGCACTGAAAATACGGGATGAAGATGTGGATGTCTGCCGCCGGATCGGGGAACACGGTCTGACCGTACTGCGGGACGGGCAGGGAATCCTGACGCACTGCAATGCGGGACGGCTTGCCACGGTACGCTATGGAACAGCGACGGCGCCGATTTACATCGGGCAGGAGAACGGATATGAATTCCGGGTATTTGCCGATGAAACCAGACCGCTGCTGCAGGGTGCCCGGCTGACGTCCTACGAACTGGCGGAAGCAGGGATCGATGTGACGCTGATCTGCGACAATATGGCAGCCACCGTTTTGAAAAACGGTTGGGCAGACACCGTGATTACGGGAGCCGACCGGGTGGCGGCAAACGGGGATTCCGCAAATAAAATCGGTACGATGGGTCTGGCCATTATCGCCAAGCATTTTGGCATTCCGTTTTATATTGCGGCGCCGACCTCTACGATTGATATGGACACGGCTGACGGCAGTGACATTATCATAGAAGAACGTCCCGGCGATGAAATCCGGACGATGTGGTACGAACGGCCTATGGCACCGGAAGAAGCGGGGACCTACAATCCGTCCTTTGATGTTACGGATCATGAGCTGATTACCGGCATCATTACGGAATACGGAATCGCGTATCCGCCATTCAGGGAATCGCTGGCGGAGATCATGCGGAGAAAGGAGTGCGAAGAATGAGTTTCAATGTGCAGCTGCCGGATGACGCCGGCGCGAGAGCCAATATTCTGGAAGCCGGGAAACGCATGTTTGACAAAGGATACTGCGCGGCCAATGACGGAAATATCAGCTGCCGGACGAAGGACGGTTTTTTCTGGGTAACGCCTTCCGGTTTCTCCAAGGGATTTATGACGGAAAATGATCTGGTGAAGGTGGATGCCGACGGCACGATTCTGGAACAGAATGCGGACGTGAAGATTTCTTCGGAGATTAAGCTGCATATGAATGTGTACCGTCACCGGCCGGATATGAATGCCGTTGTGCACGCACATCCGCCTCTCTCCACGGCTTTTGCCTGCGCGCGCATGGACATGAATGCGCCGGTTGTGACGGAAGCGCTGCTGAATCTGGGAGAAGTGCCGTGTGCGCCGTTTGCGGCACCCGGTACACCGGAATTGGCGGAGACGATTGTTCCGTATCTGAACGGGCATGCCTGCTGTCTGATGGCCAGTCATGGCGCGCTGTCCTGGGGGACGTCCATGGAACAGGCTTATTTCCGCCTGGAAACAATGGAGTATTATGCGAAAATTCTGATGCTGACCGGCATCCGGCCGGAGCCGGCGCATCTTCTGGAAGGGCAGGAAATGGAAGCGACGCTGAAACAGCGGGAGCGGTATAAAATCAAGTTCTGAGGTAGAAAAGTGGCCAGAAAACCGGTACAGGTTTCGCAACTGAATAATTATATTTCCAGGGTACTGCAGACGGATCCTCTGCTGGGAAATATCTCCGTAGTGGGGGAAATATCCAATCTGAAATATCATGGCTCCGGTCATGTGTATTTTACGCTGAAGGACAGCCGCGCGGCTGTGCGCTGTTTCATGCCGGCGGGGTACGCGTCCGGGCTGCGTTATGAGCTGGCGGACGGCATGGAGGTTATTGCTTCCGGTTATGTGTCGGTCTATGAAAAAGGAGGGACGTATTCCCTGAATGTGAAGGATGTCGAAGTCTCCGGGGAAGGCGGCCTGATGGCGGCCTACCGGGCGCTTTACGAGAAGCTGCAGAAGGCCGGCTGGTTTGATCCGGCACGCAAACGGCCAATCCCGGTTTTTCCGGATACCGTATGCGTGATTACTTCGGAAACCGGGGCCGCCGTGCAGGACATCCTGAATATTCTGCGGGTACGCAATCCGCTGGTGCGGGTCATTGTGTATCCGTGCCAGGTGCAGGGCGAGGGCGCCGCTGCCGCCATTGCGGAGGCCATCCGGCATGTGAACCGGCGTTTTCCGGAGGTGGATGTGATCATCACCGGCAGAGGCGGCGGATCGCTGGAAGATCTCTGGGCATTTAATGAAGAAAAAACGGCGGCGGCAATTCTGGAATCGCGGATTCCTGTCATTTCTGCAGTGGGTCACCAGACGGATTTTACCATTGCGGATTTTACGGCGGACTGCCGCGCCGAGACACCGACGGCAGCTGCCGTGATGGCGGTGCCGGATGTGCGGGAATTCCTGCGGCAGATGGAGCTCATGTCGCCGAAGGCGATGGCAGGGACTCTTCGCCGGCAGGCGGAGCACCGGAAATGGATGACGCAGCAGACGGCTCTGTCGCTGCGGCAGAGTATGCACAGGATCCTGGAACGAAACCGGCAGGAAGCGGAAAAGTGCCGGATCGCCATTGAGGCAGCGGATCCGGAGCGCATTGTACAGCGTGGCTATGCCATAGTGTATGACGCGGAGGGCCGTCCGGTTACCGGAACCGGATCTGTGCGGGCCGGAGAAACAATTGCCGTTCATATGCGGGACGGACGCCTGACCGCGCAGGTAACTGCGGCGGAATTGGAAAGGGAGGCCGGAAAATGACGGCAAAGAAAAAAGACTTTGAAGAATCTTTTGAAAAGCTCCGTGCCTGTGCGGCCGGACTGAATGACCCGGATGTGAAACTGGACCGGGCGATCGAGCTTTATAAAGAGGGCGCTGAGCAGTATAACGTCTGCAGGGCAATTCTGGAAGAAGCGGAGCAGCTGATTCAGCTGTATGATAAAGAAACGGACGAATTAATGGAGATGAACCAGCCGGGCAGAAGTCCGGCATGATGATAGAGGAGTACTTGCCGTGTTTTCTGAAACCTATGAGTCGTACAGCAAACAGATAGAAGAAGAACTCGTCCGCCGGCTGCCGGCTGTGGACACCCGCAGCGGTATACTGGAGGAAGCCATGCGCTACAGCCTGGAGGCGGGCGGAAAACGGCTCCGTCCGGTGATGCTGCTGGCGGTCTGTGAGATCGCCGGGGGCTCTGCGGAAGACGCCATGCCTTTTGCCTGCGCCATGGAATATATTCATACCTATTCCCTGATTCATGATGACCATCCGTCCATGGATAACGATGATCTCCGTCGCGGAAAGCCGACCAATCATAAGGTCTACGGAGACGACATGGCCATTCTGGCAGGCGACGGCCTGCTGAACAGCGCCTTTGAGATCATGCTCGGAGAAATCCTTCATGCCGGTAATGATCCGGCGCGGCGGGAGCGGTGCATCCGGGCCGCCGCGGAAATCGCGGAGGCAGCCGGCGTGCGCGGAATGATCGCCGGCCAGGCATCCGACTGCCGTCCGGAACTGGTGCAGGGAAGCGGGGAAGACCGGCTTCTGTATATTCACCGGAATAAGACCGGCGCCATCATCCGGGCTTCGGTACGGGCAGGCGCCATTCTGGGCGGCGCCGGAGAAGCTGAGCTGGAAGCATTTACAACGTACGCGGAAAATGTTGGCCTGACTTTCCAGATTGTAGACGACATTCTGGATGTGATCGGAAGCATCCGGGAGCTGGGGAAGAATACCGGCATGGATGCGGAAAGAGGCAAACTGACATATCCTGCCGTTTATGGTCTGGAATATTCGTATGACCGTGCCCGGGAAGTGACGGAACAGGCGGTGCAGGCGCTGGAACAAGTACAGGGATCGAACACGGATTTCCTGAAGGAACTGGCGCAGAATCTGCTGAAGAGGATTTCCTGAATACTCTCATATATAGAAGTTTATCCGGCAGCACGGAGAAACGGATTGCTGCGAACAGACTGCCGGGAAAACAAAGGGGGGCAGACCATGAGCCGTCCGGAACCATTCATTCATTACAGGGATACCGTCC
Organism: Bacillota bacterium; assembly: GCA_017534025.1. Classification (GTDB taxonomy): domain Bacteria; phylum Bacillota; class Clostridia; order Peptostreptococcales; family Anaerovoracaceae; genus RUG708. Next base: position 10,822 of record JAFWDF010000081.1, on the reverse strand, counting down.
CGGGAGTATTTCTGCGCAGAGTAAACCGCTTTGTTGCCGAAGTACGGATCGACGGGAAAGAGATACCGGTCCATGTGAAAAATACAGGACGCCTTCGCGAACTGCTGGTGTCGGACGCCAGCGTCACTCTGCAGAGAGCCCCGGACCCGAAGAGGAAAACGGCGTATGACCTGATCTCTGTGTTTAAGCCCGGACTGGGATGGGTAAATATCGACAGCTTTGCTCCGAATGAACTGATGAAGCAGTATCTGACGGGTCTTCATTATGATGTTGTGAAACCGGAGTTTGCTTATGGAAGTTCCCGGTTTGATTTCTATATGGAAAGCCGGGGCGAAAAGTATCTTACGGAAGTAAAAGGATGCACGCTGGCAGCGGATCAGAAACAGGGAATCGGATTATTCCCGGATGCTCCGACGGAACGCGGTGTGAAGCATCTGAAGGAGCTGGCGGCAGCTGCAGGAGAAGGATATCACTGTCAGATCGCTTTTGTGATCCAGATGAACGGGATCCGCCGGGTACTGCCGAACGATGACACCCATCCGGCATTCGGACAGGCTCTGGAAATGGCTGCGAAGGCAGGTGTGCAGGTAGTCAGTTACGGTTGTCACGTTGAGGCGGACAGTATTCGAATCACAGAAAGACAGGGGAATTAATAACCCGTACACTTGACCTGTTTCGGCGAATATCGTAAAATTAATAAGAAGTGGCGCAGTATTCTAGTCAGAATTTGCTTAATCTGAAGACGGGGCTAAAAATCCGTTAAAGGGCACATCGATGAAGCTCCTTGTTTTTGCTTTCGACGCCCAGTTGGGGGCATTTTCAGGGAGAAAGACGGAAAGGGTAACCATAATGGCATGTGGCTAAACCCTGACTGTCGTGGAGGCTTCTGTCTGCATCTGCAGGCAGAAGTAATATAACCTGAAGCAGGACGGCAGCCGGGAGGCGCAGAGCCTGCCTAAGCGTAGCCTGCCTTGATGTGGGATCCCGGGATTACAGATCGATTCGTCTGACCAGCGGCCGACGATCCGGCGATGATTGCTGTATGAAATCGATCCTGCAACAGAGGATAGGGTTTTGCAATACTGTTGAGGAAATCTCCTAGACTGTTTGGCGCATTGCCATGGATTGCAGTTCGGACTAAGTGGTGATCAGGTGGCGTGTTCGGCAACGGCACGATCGTACGCTTTGAAGGGGAACCGCTGAAACGGTGACGTATCAGTAGCGGCGCCAGGAAACTCTGACCTGACCTAAGCCGGAAATTTAACGTGGACGCCAGCCACTTTATTCTTTGTTGGAATACCTGCACATAAGTAAGATGAAAATGCCAGTAGGAAATCCGGATGGTTTACTGACAGTGACCCTGACCATAGCAGGATTAGGAATATGAAAACAGAAAAAGAAAATGCAAAAGGGAAGGGAAAACCGGCTCCGAGTCCTGCCAGCATCCATCGCCGATGGACGCTAAGCATCATCGTGTGCGCGTTTTTCCTTTCCGTTTTTATGAGTCTCTTTTCGGACCTTCTGCTGCAGAAGTCATCGACGCTCGTCGCGTTCATCATACTGATTCTGATCGTTCTGATCGGGATCGTATTTGATATCATCGGCGTGGCGGTGACGGTAGCGGATCCGGTACCGTTCAATTCCATGGCGGCGCACCGGGTCAAAGGGGCGAAAAGTTCGCTGATGCTTATGAGAAACGCATCCCGGGTGTCCAATTTCCTGAATGATGTCATCGGGGATACCTGCGGCATCATCAGCGGCGCATCAGGCGCGTTTATTGTTTCGCAGATTACGGCGGACGGAGTGTTGGATTACGCCGTTGTGTCCGTTGTACTCAGCGGAATTGTGGCTTCCCTGACGATAGGCGGGAAAGCCTTTGGAAAAGATATCGCGATTCGCAACGCGAAGCGCATCGTGGGGAGAATCGGAAAAATCCTTGCGGTTTTTCTTGAACGATAACCCTGAAACAGCAGGAAAGGAAAAGTATAATATATGTGCGGAAGCCTGCGGCTGCTGAACGGCCCCGTGTTTTCCGAAGCTATTATACTGACTGGAAAAATGGATAAGAACAGACTGAAAGAAGGTATTTTTCCTTCTGATATAAAAAACATGTCTCTGCATGAGCTGGAACTGCTCTGTGATGAAATCCGGGCTTATCTGCTGGAAACCGTATCGGAAACCGGCGGTCATCTGGCCTCCAATCTGGGCGTTGTGGAACTGACGGTGGCGATACATAAGGTGTTTGACACCCCGGAGGATAAAATTGTCTGGGATGTCGGCCATCAGACTTACGTACACAAGATTCTGACCGGCAGAGGCGCGTATATGAATACGCTGCGCCGTTTTCACGGCATGAGCGGATTCCCGAAGCGGGAGGAAAGTGCATACGATACTTTTGATACAGGACACAGCAGCAATTCCATATCCGCTGCACTGGGTATGGCCGCGGCAAGAGACCTGCGGGGAGACAATTACGCGGTGGCTGCAGTGATCGGAGACGGAGCGTTTACCGGCGGCATGGTATATGAAGCGATGAATAATGCCGGGGTACTGGACCGCAATTTCATTATCATATTGAATGATAACGGCATGTCTATTTCCCGCAACCGCGGAAGCATGTCGCAGCATCTGGCCGGTCTGCGCACCTCGCCGAAGTATCATGAACTCAAGAGCGGCGTGAAAAACGGTCTGAATAAAATTCCTCTGGTAGGAGGAGGTCTGGCGCGCGGCGTATCTCATATGAAGGATGCCGTAAAATATATGCTGGTTTCCGGCGTGCTGTTTGAGGAACTGGGGTTTACCTATGTCGGGCCGGTGGACGGCCATGATCTGGAGAGCCTCATCGCGATTCTGGAAGATGCGAAGCGGACCGACGAGCCAATGGTGATCCACTGTATCACGGAAAAGGGGAAAGGATACCGCCCGGCGGAACAGAATCCTTCCAAATTCCATGGGATCTCACCGTTTGACCGGGAAACCGGCGCGCTTAAAAAAACCGCATCCAAGCCGGACTATTCGAAAGTGTTCGGTAAAAAACTGACCGAGATGGCTGTTCGGGATGACCGGATTGCGGCGGTCAGCGCAGCCATGATTGACGGCACCGGCCTGAAGGCATTTGAAGAAACCTTCCCGGAGCGCATTTTTGATGTGGGTATTGCGGAGGAACATGCTGTCACTTTTGCAGCCGGTCTGGCGACCGGCGGTTTCCGGCCGTATGTGGCGGTTTACTCGACGTTCCTGCAGAGGGCGTACGATCAGATCCTGATCGATGTCTGCATGCAGAATCTGCCGGTGACATTCTGTCTGGACCGGGCGGGAATAGTCGGCGCTGACGGAGAAACTCACCAGGGGATTTTCGATCTGTCCTATCTCAGTCACATGCCGGGCATGACGGTGCTGGCGCCTTCTGACAGAACACAGCTGGAAAATATGCTGGAATACTCTCTGACACTGGACGGGCCGTGTGCCATCCGGTATCCGCGGGGAGAAGCTGCCGAATTGACGGATTTTGCGCAGATTCCATATGAAACCGGAGATATTCCGGGACCGCGCCTGCTGTTTTCCGGCAGGGAAGAGCCGGCTCAGAGCCCGGACGATATAGAAGAGCCAATGACGCCGGAGAAAACACCGGATGTATGCATTCTGGCAGTGGGAACGATGGTGTCCGCGGCGGTATACGCAGCGATCCGGCTGCAGGCCAACGGCATCCGGGCATCGGTTATCGATGCGGGGAAAGTCTGTCCGCTGTCGGAGCAGGATATCGGTTTTTATAAAAAGGAAGGCCGGGCGGCAGGCCGGGTCATTACCATTGAGGATAATGTCACGGTCGGCGGGTTCGGAAGCATTATAGAAGATCTTTTTGCGGCGGATCCTTCGGTGACCGTGCATAAGTTTGGCTGGCCGGATGCGTTTATTCCGCACGGAAGCCAGGCGGAGCTGATGAAAGAATACGGACTGGATGCCGCCGGGATTGCAGACCGGATCATGGCACTGGCCGGAGAAGACTGATTATGAAAGAAAGACTGGATGTCCTTTTAGTGGAAAAAGGATTTTTTGACACCCGTTCGCGGGCAAAAGCGGCGATCATGGCAGGGGATGTATATATCGGAGGCCGCATGTACGACAAGGCCGGTACGATGATTGATACCGAGGCGGAAATCGAACTGCGCGGAGACACTTGTCCTTATGTCAGCCGGGGCGGTTTGAAGCTGGAGAAGGCGCTCAACACCTTCGTCATCGATCTGCGCGGTGCGTCGGCGATGGATATCGGCGCTTCCACAGGCTGATTCACGGACTGTATGCTGCAGCGCGGCGCGGAAAAAGTATACGCCGTAGATGTCGGCTACGGACAGCTGGACTGGAAGCTCCGCAACGATGACCGGGTCATCAACATGGAAAAAGTGAATTTCCGGTATCTGGACCCGGAAAGTATTGAGGAACCCCTGGATTTTGCGTCCATTGATGTTTCTTTCATTTCCCTTCGACTGATTTTCCCGGTCGTGGTAAAATTATTGAAAGAGAACGCCTGTCTGGTCTGCCTGGTGAAGCCGCAGTTTGAAGCGGGCCGGGAGCAGGTCAGTAAGGGTGGCATCGTCCGGGATCCGGCTGTGCACAGGGAAGTGATACGACGGGTGGCGGACTATGCGCAGGAAAGCGGCCTGACGGTGTACGGACTCAGCTATTCACCGGTTACCGGTGCCAAGGGCAACATCGAGTATCTGATGATGCTGGCCATGCCGGGCTGTGTGGAAGAAGAGGGGATCCGGCCGGGAGAGCCGATGGATTTTCCGGAAACGATTGAGCGGGTTGTGGCAGAAGCCCACGAAGCGCTGAAAGGTTTGAAATGAAATACGATACAGTGATATTTGATCTGGACGGGACCCTGCTGAATACACTGGAGGACCTGGCCGCAGCGGACAATTACGCACTGGCGCAGTACGGCCTGCCGCAGCTGGATCTCGATACGGTCCGGCGGTACATCGGCCGGGGCGTACGGAATCTCATGATGAAAAGCGTGTACGGTCCGGCTTTTGAAGAACGGTTCGGAAAGGATCCGGTAGATGCGGATACATTTGAGGCGATTTTTCAATGCTACCGCCGTTATTACAGCGAACATGTGAATGACCGGACCTGCACGTATGACGGTATTCCGGAGCTGGTGGAAAAACTGCGCCGGGAAGGCTGCCGTCTGGCGGTGCTTTCCAATAAATATGATCAGGCGGTGAAAGACCTGATAAAAGCACATTTCGGAGATGTATTTGAGGTGGTTCTGGGGCAGCGGGAAGGTGTTCCGAAGAAACCGGACCCGGCAGCTGTGCACGAAATCATGGAGCAGCTGGGCGCGGTACCGGAGAGAACGGTGTACATCGGTGACTCGGATGTGGATGTAAAAACAGCGGAGAACGCGGGAACCGGCAGCATTATCTGTCTGTGGGGATTCCGCGGCAGAGAAGAGCTTCTCGAAGCCGGCGCGGAAGTGCTGGCGGAAAAGCCGGAAGATATCTGGACATGCATGCAGTAAATATGGAAGCAGACAGGAGGGACAGCATGAGCATTAAAATCATTACTATCAGCCGGGAATACGGCAGCGGCGGACGGGCCATCGGGCAGCAGGTCGCGGAACAGCTGGGCTGGGCCTTTTATGATAAGGAACTGATTGCAAGAGCAGCGGAAGAAACCGGGTTTGCGGAATCCTTCATTAAAAAATACGGTGAACAGCGCAGTATGAGCAATTTCCTTTCGCTTCCGTTCTCCGGCATGACGTTTAACGGCATGTCCGCGGAGGATTATCTCTGGTCGATTCAGAGAAAAATCATCCGGGAGCTGGCGGACGAAGGCCCTTGTGTTATTGTCGGCCGGTGTTCGGACTATATTCTGAAGGACCGGCGGGATGCCCTGCATATCTTTGTGCACGGAAATGATCTGGACAAGATCAAGCGCATACAGAATGTTTATCACGACACGCCGGACAATCCGGTGAAGCGTCTGGCAGAGGTAGACCGTTCCAGAAGCCGGAATTACCGTTACTATACCGACCGGGAATGGGGCGCTTCCTCCAACTACAGCCTTTGCCTGAACAGCAGCTTGTTCGGTGTGGACGGCTGCACGGATATCATCGTGGAGCTGGCGAAGCGTGTGAAGAGTGTCCGGACGGCAGAGGAAGACTGACCGGCTGCGGCAGGGATAGCCTGACGCCGGTAAAGGCAGGCCGGCTGCCCGGGTGAAAATGATTTAAAGGAAAAGAAAAGCCGCTCTGCGCGCTGTTATTCAAGATACAGCGCGCTGGAGCGGTTCTTTTTAATATATGCAAAGAAAAGGAAACAGAGTGTGATCTGAAAGACCGTTGAACACGGAATGCCGAGGCCGATATAAAACAGGCGGCCGGTCATCCGGCACATCAGCCAGGCGAACGGGATGCGGATGAGGAATGCGGCGCTGATTCCCTGCAGCATCACAAATCCTGTATACCCGAGGCCGTTGTAGAAGCCGATGAAACAGAACAGGAAGCAGGTGAGCAGGCAGTCGATGGCATAGGCTTTCAGATAGTCGTATCCGGCAGCGATGACGTCCGGATCGCTGCTGAAAACCGAACAGAGAAGATCGCCGTGGAAAAACGACAGCCAGAACATGCAGAAGCCGAAGAGCACGGAGATGCCGATGGCAATCTTCAGGCCCTTCATGGCCCGGTCGATCCGGCCTGCCCCGTAATTCTGCGCAACATAGGCGCTCATGGACTGCATGAACGCAAGCGGTGCCAGCATAATGAACGCGCAGACCTTGACCGCGACGCCCACACCGGCAGAAGAGATCAGGCCCAGTGTATTCACGATGGCAAGCAGGATGAGGAAAGACATCCCCACCAGCAGATCCTGCAGCGCAATGGGTGTGCCGAGGCGGATGATCTTACGCATAAACGGTTTTTCTATCCGCAGTTCCTTTCTGGTCAGTGTGAAAGGCAGTTTCCGGCGGCTCAATACGAGCAGGGAAATGATCACGCTGACGGTCTGGGCGATGACGGTTGCCAGAGCGGCTCCCATGGCTCCCATGTGCAGACCGGCTATGAGAATCAGATCGCCTGCAATATTCACAACGGCGGCGATGGCCACGGTCATCAGCGGGGTGTTGGAATCCCCCAGTCCGCGCATGACACTTCCAATGGCATTGTACGCGACGATCATCACGGAGCCGGCACCGCAGATCAGGATATACCGGCGCGCGGTATCAAAGGATTCCTCCGGCGCCTGCATAACGGATGCCAGGCTGCCGGACAGAAGCGGGACCAGCACACTGAGGAACAGGCCCGCGGTCAGAAACATGATGATGCTGGTGCCGATGATCCGTCCGCCGGAGTCCCGGTCGCCTTCTCCGATCTTTCTTCCGAGCAGAATCGTCGTGCCCATGGAAAACGAGCTGATCAGATTGGTAATGGTCGTCATGAGCTGGGAGCCGATTGCAACGCCGGAGACATCCATGGCCGTGGCGAATTTGCCCACGACAAACAGGTCGACGGCGCCGTAGAGCGCCTGCAGAAACAATGCCAGCAGAACCGGCAGTGAAAAACGGATCAGCGGACCCAGAATGGGCCCGCTGGTAAATAGGTTCTTTTCGTTCAATGTTATTAACTCCAGTAACCGGCTCCCGCGCAGGCGGCCGCCTGCGCAGAACCCGGTGCATTATCAGACTTCGTACGAGAAATTGTCGATGAGTCTTGTGCTGCCGATGCGAACAGCGATAGCCACGAGCACAGGTGCTGTAATGTCGCCTTCCACATCCTTCAGGGTGATGGAATCCACTACGGAAACGTATTCGATATCGGACATCGGTTCGGTCTTCAGCTCTGCAGTGATCGTATCAATCAAGGCCTGCGCGCTGCGTTCTCCGCTGTCCAGCAGAGCTTTGCCCTTGTTCAGGGACTTGCTCAGAATAACAGCGGCTTTGCGCTCCTCCGGATTCAGATATTTATTTCTGGAGCTGCGTGCCAGACCATCCTCTTCGCGGACGATCGGACAGCCGACGATCTCCAGATCCATGTTCAGATCTCTGACCATGCGGCGGATTACTGCCAGCTGCTGCGCATCCTTTTCCCCGAAGTAAGCCCGGTCCGCCTTGGAAATATTAAACAGCTTGTTGCAGACCGTGGTCACGCCGCGGAAGTGTCCCGGCCGGGAAGCGCCGCAGAGCACACTGGTGATATCATCGACTTCCACATGGGTGGAAAAATATTCTCCGTACATATCGGACGGTTCCGGATGGAATACGATATCGGCGCCCTCTGCTTCGCACATGGCGGCATCGGCGTCCAGGTCCCGCGGATACTTGTCGAGATCTTCATTCGGTCCGAACTGGATCGGATTGACAAATACGCTGACGATTACGTGATCGTTCTGTTCAACGGCTCTGGTGATAAGACTTCTGTGTCCGTCGTGCAGGAATCCCATCGTCGGGACAATGCCGATCGTTTCGCCGGCTGCTTTCCATTCTCTGGCTTTCGCCTGCACAACAGCGGGATCTGAAATAATTCTGATACTCATGTTTTCCTCCGGTTCCGGTACAGTTTATACAATATTATTAACGTTAATACCGTCCTGACCATTAAAAGTGTTAATGAAATAAAAACTAATATTAATGAAAAGCTCCCGGCATTCCGTCCGGACGCGGGGCCGATAAAAATTTTATCGCTGATTATGCGTTCTGTCAATACGGTGCATCCGTCACTGGCGGGGTATTTTCAGCGTTTTCAGAAAGGCTTTCTGTTCGGCCGTGATCCGCCTGCTTTCCACTGCTTTCTGAATCGTCCTGTTGTGTGTCCACGGATCCAGCTTCCGGTTTTCCAGATAAGGCAGAACCGCGTCATATTGTTTTGCAAGGGCCGTGGCGAAATACCAGGCAGTCATCATGTTAATGTAATATTCATCGGAACGGACAGCTGCGGCCATCTCCGGATATTCGCCGGAAAAATCTTCGTCCAGGAAATGCTCCATCAGCATCCCGATGGCAAAGCGGACGGTATAGGTTTTTTCGGAGGCGATCCATTTCCGGATGTTCTGAAGCAGGTCTTCTTTGTGCTTTTTGAATATCTTCGGCGACATCTGGTCGCAGGTAGCCCAGTTATCGACATAGGGGAGAAACCGGTCGACTTCCGCAATGCATGTGCCGTAATCCTTCATCTCCGAGATGATAAAGGCATGCAGCTGGTTTTCGTCGAAATACGCATGCGGAAGAGCCTGCAGAAACTCTTTTGCAGCATCTGTTTTTGACAGCTGCTTTGCGTATTTGCGCAGCGCGGGCGTCCGGACGCCAATAATCGTATCCGGCGGGACGGTTGGGATCATCTTTCCCTGGAAATCCCGGTATTTGGTGTCCTGTAAGCGGAACAATTCCTTTCTGATTTCTTCGTTCATCTTTTCGTTCCTTCCTGTTTCGGTGGACGATCAAACAGAATCATGCCGCCTTTCCGGCGGTGTCCGGTGTTCCAGAGCCGGGTGAAATCCATCCACACACCCTTTCCGTACGTGACTGCTTTTACCTGCGCGCCGGCAGCAGAATCCGGATCCGGCCGGTCCAGGCCGGTCAGCAGAAACCAGTGCCACTGGTAATCGTCAAAAACCGGATCCCGGTGAAGCAGCAGCAGGTACGGGATCGGGAAGCCTTTCTCCAGCTGCCGTTCTACGGCATTCACCGCTTCATGAACCGGATTCGTTCCCTCGAAACCATCCAGCGTCAGCCCGTCCACTCCATGGTCGCGCAGGTAGGCAGTGAAACCGTCGATATAGATATCCAGCCGGTCGATCCCGGTTTTCCGCGGTTTCAGGTACGGTTTCATGATCTGGGAAAAGTCCAGGTAGGCCTGCCTGGTCAGGGGGCGGTCCAAAAAAGGATACAGCTTTTCAAGACCCGGAAAACGGCTCATGGAAATGCAGCTGTCACAGGCGGTCACACAGCCGCATCCGCCTTTATTCATCATGAATTCTGTGAACCATTCCTGCTGGCCGCCGCAGGAATCGCCAATATAAAAATGATCCAGTTCCAAACGCATTCTAAACCTCAAATCTTGTTTACCATTCACCATTTGTGGTATAATAATTGGCATTCATTTTCAGCGCCTCCCGAACCGTGAAACAGTAAAGCACGGCGGGGACGCTTCAAAAGGGAAAACAGGGGAACGGCTTTTATGAAAATAATTATAAAATATCTGAAGCCCTATTGGAAGACTGTTATTGTGATCGCCCTGCTGCTGGCAGTCATGGCGTTCTGCGATCTGGCGCTTCCGCAGTATACATCGGAAATCATCGATGTGGGCATTACCAACCGGGGGGTCGATCATATCCTGCCGGAACAGATTCTGCCGGAGGATTATGAAACGGCGCGTACGTTTATGACTCCGGAGGAAGCAGCTGTCTGGGAAGATTCCTATGAACCATCCGGTGAAAGCAGCGCGCTGATCCGAAAGGCTCAGAAAGAGGAAGAACTGGACCGCAGAGATGCCATTCTGCAGGTTCCGGTATTAATGAATTATATGGCGGCATCCGGCATGCAGCCGGAAGCGGATATGGCAGCGCTCCGCGCCAGAGTGGAAGCCATGGAGGAGACGATGGGATCCTCCCTGCTGTTTTCCATGGGATCTGCGTACGCCGCCGGCTGTGATAAACGGGCAGGCATGGACATGAACCATGTGCAGATGGCATACATGTGGCGTGTCGGGCTGAAAATGCTTCTGATTACGCTGCTCATGCTTATCACACCGATCATGATCAGTTACCTGGCGTCGGGCGTCGGCGCTTCCATGGGCCGCAATCTGCGCCGGCAAATATTCCATAAGGTG
>JAFWDF010000080.1 GCA_017534025.1 Bacillota bacterium | reverse complement strand
TCCGCGATCATACTGCGCAGCTGAATTTTGCTGATCGTTTCCGGATCAGCAATTCCCATCTGCCCTGCTATATCCCGCAGTTCCGCCACACGCATGGAACGCAGGGATGCAATATCAATGTTTTTCATACTACCTCTTGAAATATATGCGAATGCAAAAATTGAAAATTATTCAGGAAAAGCTGAATGAAAAATGGAAATGACAACAGCGCGGACCGGTATACAGTCCGCGCCGGATAGAAATGCAATGCAAAATCAGATGATGCCGGTAGCCGGCTTCTTATTCATATCATGAATCGCCTGAATGAACCGGAGTGTGCCGGAAGCGCTTCTCATGATCACAGTTTCCGTAGAAACCTTGTTGTCCGCCATGAACCGGACGCCCTTCAGCAGTTCGCCGTCGGAAACACCGGTAGCGACAAACAGAACGTCATCGCCGGCGGCCAGATCATCAATGGTCAGCAGATCGTAATAATGCGGATCTTTCTGCGCTTTGGCGATTTCATCAGAGGTGTGCGCATACAGTCTCGCCTGCATCTCGCCGCCCAGGCACTTCAGCGCCGCCGCTGCCAGAACGCCTTCCGGCGCACCGCCGATGCCCACGAGAACATCCACACCGCTGTCATCAAAGCAGGTCGCAATTGCCTCCGCTACGTCGCCGTCGCGGAAGAGCTTGATTCTGCAGCCCAGCTTTCTGCACTGCTCGATGATATCCTTATGACGGTCTCTTTCCAGAATCGTCACGGTCAGATCTTCCACTTTCTTGTCGAGGGCTTCCGCTACATTGCGGAGGTTCTCCGCCAGCGGCTTGTTGAGATCAATGGACCCCTTTGCCTTCGGGCCGACTGCAATCTTTTCCATATAAAAATTCTTTGTGTGGAACAGTCTTCCTCTCGGCGCCAGTGCGATAACGGAAATAGCGCCGGCAATGCCCTTGGCAGTGGAAGTCGTACCGTCCAGAGGATCAACCGCGATATCCACAGCTACCGAATCCTCGCTGGCGATGCCGATCTGTTCTCCGATATACAGCATCGGAGCTTCATCCTTTTCGCCTTCCCCGATGACGACCACGCCGTCAATATCCACTGTTTCGAACATGCCGCGCATGCCCGTCACAGTCGCCTGGTCCGCCGCATTCTTATCCCCGCGGCCCAGCCATTTGGCAGAATTGATTGCCGCGACTTCGGTTACTCTGGCCAGATCCAATTCCAGCGTTCTGTCCATCATAACCGCTTCTGTGTTCATTTTTTCTTCAGCCATATTAATGAATCCTCCTGTGAATAGTTCTGTCTTTCGGATCAGGACGCGTAGATCTGTCTCATCATTTCTTCCGTCGCTTCCTTATCCTGCAGGAAGAATGAGAGTCCGTCGATATATTGCGCTTCGCCCGGACAAATATAGGAAGAAACCGAATCCTCCTGCAGCTGCAGAGCGTTCAGAGCGTACTTCGAGACCATACCCAGCGTCAGATTCGACTGTACATTGCTCGTTACCAGTCTTGCTGAATCTATAATACCATGCTTAATTGCCTGATTAAAGGCGGATTTCATAAATTCCTGCTGGGCTTCAATACGGCCGTAGTCGCCGGTCGGATAGCCCTTCCGGAAGCGCAGGAACTGAATCGCCTTGTCGCCGTCCAGAATCTGTTCGCCTGCCTTCAGATCAATAACCAGAGGCGGTGTGTCATACGGGTCTTCATAATGCATATCCATCGGCACATCCATCGGTACGCCGCCGATGCCGTCCACTACCTTGCGAATCGCATTGTAATCGATGATGGCGTAATATTCGATCGGAATGCCGCAGAGCACATCGCTTACCGCAGCTGCCAGCGGCTGCAAACCTTCCTGTGAATAAATGGCGTTGATCTTGAGCGAGGCCCCGCTGTATCCGTCTCTTTCATAATGGGTATCCCGTGGTACGGAAATAATATCCACCTGATTGGTGCCCAGATTCCAGCTGACCAGCATGATCGTATCCGTCATCCCCTGGTTGACGCCCAACATCAGCAGATTAATACGGTCCGCGCCGGTATATTCCGCATACAGCGGACTGTTTGCATCCACGCCGATGTTCAGCTTTTCCGTCAGATTTCCCGCCTGTTCCGTATCAAAAATATTGAAATCCGACACCGATTTCAGCACGGGGATCATAATCAGCGTAAATGCTATAAGAAAGACTAAAAAGAACTTTATAAAAGTTTTTCCCTTCATTACTATTAATACCCTTTTCTTTATCCCAGATTCGATTTGCACAGCCCGTAAGTTGACGCAGCGCAAGTCAATACTTATTCAGTCAAACTATTATACTCTTTTCCGCCGCGGATAGATACCTCTATTTTCAGATTTAACAAATATTAATGAATTGTTCGAAAACAAAAACAAAAGAGGGCTGCTAACAGCCCTCCTGCCCGGCCTTTGCCGGATTTGCCCGAAAGAATTATCCTGCTGCGAATTCCGTTCTGATCCGCAGCTCCAATGTACCATTAATTATATTTGTAGAACCCTTCGCCGGTTTTCTGTCCCAGCTTCCCTGCACGGACCATCTTCCGCAGCAGCGGATTCGCTCTGTATTTTACATCGCCGAATTCCGCATGAAGCACATCCATGATGGCCAGGATAATGTCCAGCCCGATGAGATCGGCCAGCGCCAGCGGACCCATCGGATGATTGGCGCCCAGTTTCATCGCCGTATCGATGTCCTCTACTGTCGCACTGCCTTCCGACAGAATGGCAATGCCTTCATTGATCATCGGCACCAGCATGCGGTTCACTACAAAGCCCGGCGATTCCTGCACTGTGACCGGCGTCTTCTGCAGCTCTTCCGCCAGTTTTTTCGTCGCTTCTATGGTCTCTTCCGAAGTATCATAGCCCGGAATCACTTCCACCAGCTTCATGACCGGAACCGGGTTGAAGAAATGCATGCCGACCACTTTATCCGGTCTGGACGTCGCAGACGCAATTTCCGTAATGGACAGCGACGAGGTATTCGACGCCAGAATCACTTCCGGACGGATTATGCGGTCCAGTTCCGCAAACAGTTCTTTCTTTGCTTCCATATTTTCCGTAGCCGCTTCGATCACGAAATCCGCATCGGCGATAATGCCGAGATCCGTGGAACCCTGAATCCGCGCCAGGTTCTCCGCCTTCTTTTCCGCAGGAAGCCAGCCTCTGGAAATCATAAAATCATACTGTCCTTCCACATAGGCCAGTGCGTCGTCCACCGACGTCTGTTTTCTCGCGCGGAACACGACATCGAATCCACAGTTTGCGCAGTGCTGGATCAGGCCCTTGCCCATAGTCGAAGCCCCGAGAATTGCAATTTTCATAGTACCCTCCTGTTATTTTCCTTTAAACTCTGCTTTTCTGCGTTCCAGAAATGCGTGCATGCCTTCCTTCTGGTCTTCCGTGGCAAAACACATGCCGAACAGATCCGCCTCGATGGCAATGCCGGAATCCAGATCCACTTCCAATCCTCTTTTAATAGCGCTGTTAGCCCAGCGAACCGCCAGCGGCGCTTTGGCCGCAATGGTTCCCGCCATGGCCAGCGCCTCATCCATCAGCGCTTCCGGCGCAGCTACCTTATTAACCAGTCCATAGGAAAGCGCCTCCGCCGCACCGATATTCTCCGTCGTCAGAATCATCTGCGCCGCTCTTCCCTTGCCTACAATCTGCGTCAGCCTCTGCGTACCGGAGAATCCCGGAATGATGCCCAGTCCAACCTCCGGCTGGCCCATGACTGCCGTTTCGGATGCGATCCGGATATCACAGCACATGGCCAGTTCCAGCCCGCCTCCGAGAGCATACCCGTTGATGGCCGCGATTGTCGGCTTTTCAGACTTTTCGATCCGGCGGAACAGTTCCTGGCCGATATTGCCGAACGCCCGGCCTTCCACCATATTCAGGTCCGCCATCTCCGCGACATCCGCCCCGGCTACAAATGCCCTGCCGGCTCCGGTAATGATAATGACGCGTACATCCTCATCCTGCTACAGCGCTTCAAATGCGCCGCTGATTTCCTCCAGTACTTCAGAAGAAAGGGCGTTCAGCGCATCCGGACGGTTAATCGTCAGCACTGCCACGGCATCCTTTTTCTCTGTCAAAACAAAATTCATTTCAGTGTCCTCCCGCTCTGCCGGTCCGGGCCGGCCATCCGAAGGGCAATATCCTATTCACGTACCTGTGTCCTATGATTATATATGCTACGCATATTATTTTCAATCCTATATTGGGCAAGCATAATATTTTGTCCTCTAAATTATTTGTGTTCAGCATATCTGTATATTGATGATAATCAATTAGCTTGTCTTGCGCCAATTATGCAAACCCTCTCTTCTGTTTTTTTTATGAATGCTATTGACAAGTTTGTTTTATCGAGTACAATTCTCGTTGAAAGATTTTCCTTATCAAGAGTGACTGAGGGACAGGCCCGAAGACGTCCGGCAACCAACGGGCAGAAGCATGCCCGGGATGGTGCCAATTCCTGCAGATCCTGCGATCTGAAAGATGAGGTGCACGCTTTTTATATTGTATGTTCACCTCTTCATTATCATAATGAAGAGGTTTTTTTCGGGCTTTTGCCTGTTATTCATTTATATGGAGGTTACTATAAATGAGAAAACTGTTTTCGTCTGAATCTGTAACAGAAGGACATCCTGATAAGATCTGCGACCAGATCTCCGACGCCATTCTCGACGCCATCCTCGCAGAAGACCCGAACGGACGGGTTGCTGCGGAAACCACGGTGACGACGGGTATGGTCATGATCATGGGCGAGATCACCACCAGCAGCAATATCGACATCCCGGAAACCGCAAGACAGGTCATCCGCGACATCGGCTACAGCGACAGCAGCCTCGGTTTTGACGGCAATACCTGTGCCGTTCTGACCGTAATCGACAAGCAGTCTGCAGACATCGCCATGGGCGTGGACAAGGCGCTTGAATACAAGACCGGCGAACTGGACGATGAAATCGAAGCCATCGGCGCCGGCGACCAGGGCATTATCTTCGGATACGCCAGCAACGAAACACCGGAGCTCATGCCGGCCCCGATCATGTTCGCGCACAAACTGTCCAGAAGACTTTCCGAAGTCCGCAAAAACGGCACCCTGCCGTATCTCCGGCCGGACGGCAAAACACAGGTTACGCTGGAATATGAAGATGATAAGATCCTCCGCGTGGATACCGTGGTAGTTTCCACGCAGCACGATCCGGATGTGACCCTCGAACAGATCCGCGCAGACGTCATTGAGCAGGTCATCCGCCCGGTGCTTCCGGCAGAACTGCTGGATGACAAAACAAGATATCTGATCAATCCGACGGGCCGTTTTGTTATTGGCGGACCGCACGGGGATTCCGGCCTGACCGGCAGAAAGCTCATCGTCGACACATATGGCGGCTATTCCCGTCACGGCGGCGGTGCCTTCTCCGGCAAAGACCCTACCAAAGTAGACCGTTCGGCGGCATACGCGGCAAGATACGTTGCAAAGAATGTTGTTGCAGCCGGGCTGGCAGACAGATGCGAGCTGCAGGTTGCCTATGCCATCGGCGTAGCCAGACCGGTTTCCATCTTCATCGACACCTTCGGCACCGGCAAAATCTCCGATGAGGAAATCATCGAACGGATCAATGCCAATTTCGATCTGCGTCCGGCCGCCATCATCCGCGATTTGGATCTCAGAAGACCAATCTACAAGCAGGTCGCCGCATACGGTCACTTCGGCCGGGATGATCTGGATGTTCCTTGGGAAAGAACCGACAAGGCCGAAGCACTCAGAGGGTAACGGTCATGTCGTTCAGCAAAGCCATTACCGGAATGGACCGCAGCGGTTCCTTCCGTATATACATGGGCATTACCACTTCTGCGGTACAGCAGGCGCATATGCTGCACGGCACTTCGCCGCTGGCTACCCACCTGCTCGGCAGAGCACTGACCGGCACCGGGCTCTTCGGACTGATGCTCCGGGAACCGGGCTTCAAGGTAACCCTGCAGTTCAAGGGAGACGGACCGGCGGAGCAGGTTCTCTGCACGGCGGATTCCGCCGGCAATGTCAAGGGGTATGTGGCCAATCCGCAGGCGGATCTGCCGCCTAAGGAAGACGGCAGCCCGGATGTGGGCGGCGCACTTGGCACAGGTATTCTGACCTGCATCCGCGATACCGGCACCGCAGAACCGTATGTCGGAAAAGTTGATCTGGTGAGCGGCGAAATCGCCGAAGACCTGACGTATTACTTCCTGGCCTCCGAACAGCAGAACACTCTGGTTTCCCTGGGTGTGAAGCTGGACGAAAACGGCGGCGCTGCCGGCGCCGGCGGCATGATCATTCAGGTTCTGCCGGACGCGCTGGACGAAGCCATCGATGCGCTGGAAGCCTGGCTGCCCCTGATTCCGTCCCTGTCCGTCCTGGCTGCGGAAATGCCTTCCGATGCCACGGAAGACGAGATCCCGGAAATCATGCGGGAATTCATGCGGCGCGCTTTCAGCGGCATGCCGGAAGAATATGCCGTGGATCCTCTGGACATACTTCCGTTGGACTGGAACTGCGACTGCTCGGAGGAGCGCCTGGAGGAAGTTCTGATCAGCCTGGGCTCCAAAGAAATCTCCGCCATCATCGAAGAAGACGGCGAAGCAGAAGTGACCTGTCAGTTCTGCGGGAAATCCTATCATTTCGACAAACCGCATCTGGAAGCACTCCGGATGAAATGCATTACCAGAAAAATGAACTGAACCGGCTGTCCGGACGGCGCGCCTTTCCGCGCCGCTCCCTCCGGTTCCTGCCTGCCCCGCGCCCGGCGCGGGGCTTTCTTTATATAAAAAAGACTCCTCCGCCGCAGCAGAGAAGCCTTTCTCATTCCATTTCAAATTGTTCCGGTCCGGGATTCCGGAACGGTACCGTTTTTACAGGCCGAAGCGCGCGTACAGTTCGTCGTGCAGTTCCTGGTCGTCTTCATCCGTATAATCATCATCCGGCACACAGGTATTGAAATACGCTTCTGCTTCTTCCCATGTGGTGATTCTGTTTTCCGGAGTCAGAAAATCTCTGATAAACTTTTCAAATTCTCCGGTCGGGTTCACCCAGAACTTCGGAACGTCCAGCTTGTAGAACTGGAATCCGCTGTCAAACGCATATTTCAGGCCTTCCAGCTTGATCGTTCCGTTGCCTTCATCGTCAATCGGATTGAGGGTATATAATTCAGTGTTTGCGTATTTGCTGGTTTTGACTCCTAATTTTCTCATGTTCTTCCTCCATATCATTTGCAGTATGAGTAATTTATTATATCATACCCGGGCACATATTTGGATTTCTTTTATACATACTGCCTGAGTATTTCATTCAGATGATTTTCCCACAGGCGCTCCTCGTCATACGTCATCGCCATTTCCCGCAGATGAGCCGTTCGATTGGAAGGCAGCCGCAGAAGCTGTTCATAGTTGTCGACGATGCCGTGCCGGCGCGCCAGCTGGTAGGTCCGCTGTTCCTCCTTCGGAAGCGCGAGGATCCGGTCGATTTCTTCCAGCATGGCCGTCTTCCTCTCCCCGATCCGTCCGTTCAAAGAACCGATCAGATTGACGATGTGATCGCTGACCAGATTCACATCCGGCATAACAATGCCGTCGACCAGCGCGCGGATTTCCTGCAGCTTCTCAATATCCGTGCATTCCTCAAATTCCCCGTTTCGAAGCATGCCGTACATTTCCGATTCCAGTTTCAGTACAAATGTCCGCAGCCGCACAAAGTCCGGATTAGTCTGGTTGACCACATACGCCGTCTGCTCTGCGCTTTCCGCAGAATACTGCTTCCCGCCGATGCCCGGCATAAAGTACATGGACAGTTCCATGCCGGCTTCCCGCACCTTGCGGCCGGCCGCGATCTGCTGTTCCTGTGTCAGCCCCTTGTTAATGAGTCTGAGCACATTGTCGGAACCGCTTTCAAATCCCACATGGATCCGGTCCAGCCCGCTCTCCCGGAGCAGTTTCAGCTGTTCCACCGAATAGCGGGACAGGGTTTCCGCCCGCCCGTAGGTGGTAATTCTCTCTATCGACGGGAATTTTTCCCGCAGATAAAACAGCACATCTGCCAGCTTCTCCGGCTTCAGGGCGATGGAATTCCCGTCCTGCAGGAAAACATTGCGCCCGCCGTGCGCCAGCCAGTTCCAGACCATGTAGAAGCCCTGCAGCTCCATCTGGCTGAACTCCTGCAGCCTGGCGTACAGCCGGTCCTTCCGCAGGCGCCCCTGCGCATCTTCCGCCTCCAGGATAATGTCCCTGAAATAGACCATGTTATCAATATTTCTTTTCAAATCTTCCGGCTGCATGATCCGAAAGTTCTGCCCGCGGTACACCACACAGAACTTGCACTTGTTCCATGTGCAGCCCCGGGTGACCTGCAGCAGCAGACTGTTTGCCTCACTCGGCGGCCGGATCGGCCCTATATCAAATGCTCTGTCCGGCATAGTCCACCTCCCCCTTCATGCGTCTTTCAGCGTTCGGCCGGCTTACGGATGCTATTGCTCCCCGTCCCGGAAAAACGCTTCGTCATCCCGGATCGCTGCGCGCAGCTTCCGGATATGATCAGAAGCATACCGTTCCGCGTCATCCCCGCTGCGGCTGACGATGCTGTCCAGAATATTTGCATGATCCTCGATCACATGAGCCGCGCGTTTAATGGATTTGAAATAAATGTAACGGAAACGCAGTACCTGATCCTGCAGTTCATGCAGAATGGAAATCAGATATTCATTGCCGCAGCTGTTGCTGATAATGCTGTGGAACCGGGTATCGATTTCAATCAGATCCTGCATGGTTCCTTTCTCGTAAGCCTTTTCGTACGCTTCTTTTGTTTTAATGAGTTCTTCGATTTCCTCGTCACTCATATTCTCCGCAGCCAGACAGGTAGCCAGCCCTTCCAGCTGTTCCCTGACCAGCAGCATATCGTCAATGTCTTTCGGAGAAATATCCGATACATATGCCCCGCGGCGCGGTTCAATAGTTACCAGATTATCCTTCTCCAGCTGCCGGATCGCCTCCCGCACCGGCGTGCGGCTGACGCCCATTCTTTCTGCCAGTTCGATTTCCATCATCCTGGTGCCCGGTTTGATCTGCCCGGTCATAATGAGTTTTCTCAATTCTTCATAAACCAATTCTCTTAACGGTTTATGTTCCTGCACATTAATACTGCTAAACACAACGATGCCTCTTCTGATATCTTTCCCTCTTTATTTATTAACAAAAGGACGAAGTGTGAAACTCCGTTCCTCATGTTTCTTTTTATATACATTATACCTTATTTGGTACTCTGTATACAAGAATCATTTTGCAGTCACACGCCTGCCATGCACTTTATTTCTGCGTAAATTGAATTGTCAATCCGCCCCGTTTCCAGTATGATATATTTTATATTTGCATCAGTTATTACTTTGTGAACCATGGAGGCACACCCCATGAAAAACAATTCCTTCGAAAATAAGGGGACTTTTCGTCCCTGGTCAGCCGAATCCATTCAATGGTATGAACGTGCCTCTGCATATACCCGCTATCATCAGGACCTGAGCCGGCATCTTCTTCCGCATCTGCGCGTAGAGGACCGCTGCTGCGAACTGGCATGCGGCACCGGTTCCCTGGCCAGGATGCTGGCGCCCCATGTTGCCGCTTATACCGCCAACGACATCGACGCCGAGGCCATCGCTTACAACGAAAAGATTCTCCGCGAAAGCGGCGGCGATGCGCTGCGCAGCCTCACGATTGTCCCCGGGGACTGGAAAACCGCTCTGGAGGGGCAGCAGTTTGATACCGTTCTCTTCAGTTTTTTCGGCGCCGTTCTCAAAGACTGGGACCTTCTCCGCCGGCTCGCCTCCCGCAGAATCATCGCCATCACGTACGGCGGGAGAAAAAAGCAGGCGGATGACAGAAAAAGCAGGCAGGAGCATGCGGAAGACATTGCCGGATTTCTGGAAGAGAAGCGGATTCCATTTGAAACCATTTTTACCGAACTCGAATTCGGACAGCCTCTGGCTGACATGGAGGATGCCCGCCGCTATACGCGGTATTATTACCAGCTGGACGAGCGCGAGATCGATGCCTTTCTGGCAGAGAAACTGATCCGCAGAAGCGACGGCACCCTGTATTTCCCGAAGAAAAAATCGCTGGGCATCATCATTATCCGCATGGATGAGAAGAAGGCATAGCGGTTCCGTTTTCCAAAACAGGGCTGCGGGATTGTACAATCGCTTCGTTTTAATGGAATTTTCTGTATAATTGGATTATAATAATTATCACTATATTACTTCTTACTACTGTGTATTGTGATTCCGGAGGTTAATAAATCATGGACAAGCATATTGATACTCTGTGCGTGCAGGCAGGCTACACGCCAAAGAACGGCGAACCCCGCATCCTGCCGATCGCGCAGTCCACAACATACAAGTACGATTCCAGTGTGGCGATGGGCCAGCTTTTCGACCTGGAAGCAGAAGGCTATTTCTATACCAGACTGCAGAATCCGACCAATGATTATGTCGCTGCCAAAATTGCGGCGCTGGAGGGCGGTACGGCAGCCATGCTGACTTCATCCGGCCAGGCGGCGAATTTCTACGCAATCTTCAATATCGCTTCCGCCGGCGATCACATTATCAGTTCCTCGGCGATCTACGGGGGCACTTTCAATCTGCTGAACGTAACCATGCGCAAGATGGGTTTCGAAATCACCTTTGTGGATCCGGACTGCACAGAAGAAGAGCTGGAAGCCGCTTTCCAGGACAATACGAAATGCGTATTCGGCGAATCGATCTCCAACCCGTCCCTGAACGTCTTTGATTTTGAGAAGTTTGCTAACGCGGCGCACCGCCACGGCGTACCGCTGATCGTGGACAACACATTCCCGACACCGGTCAACTGCCGGCCGTTTGAACTGGGCGTGGATATCGTGACCCACAGTACCACCAAGTACATGGACGGCCACGCCACTTCCGTAGGCGGCGCCATCGTGGACAGCGGCAAGTTTGACTGGGACGCTCATGCAGACAAATTCCCGGGACTGACACAGCCGGACGATTCTTATCACGGCATCACCTATACCGAAAAATTCGGTGACAAGGCGTATATCACCAAAGCCACCGCACAGGTTATGCGGGACCTGGGATCCATTCCGTCCCCGCACAACGCGTTCCTTCTGAACCTGGGTCTGGAAACCCTGTCTCTCCGCATGGAACGGCACTGTGCCAATGCGCAGAAGGTAGCGGAATATCTGGCTGCCAACGAAAAGATCAGCTATGTTTCCTACCCGGGACTGCCTGGCGACAAATATTATGAGCGGGCGAAGAAATATATGCCGAAGGGCACCTGCGGTGTCATTTCCTTCGGTGTGAAAGGCGGCCGGGACGCAGCCACAAAGTTCATGGACAGCCTGAAGCTGGCTGCCATCGTAACCCACGTTGCGGACGTGCGCACCTGCGTGCTCCATCCTGCCAGCACGACCCACCGGCAGCTGACCGACCAGCAGCTGGAGGAATGCGGCGTTTTCCCTGACCTGATCCGTCTCTCCGTAGGCATCGAACACGCGGAGGACATCATCGCGGACATTCAGCAGGCGCTGGGTACACTGTAAAAAAAAAACGGGACCCTGAGGCAGATCCGCCTCAGGGTCTCTTTTTTTTCGTCCGGAAAACATCCGGCAGGAAATCAGGAATAGGTTTTTATAATGCCTTCGGCAATCTCCCGGCGGGTCACACACCGGTCCATAGCCTGTTTTTCAATATAACGGTGCGCCTCCGGTTCTTCCATTTTCAGTTCCCGGATCAACACCCATTTCGCACGGTTGACCGTGCGGATCTCGCTCATCTTCTCTTCAATGGACTGCGTTCTGATTTCCAGCTTGCGCATGCGTTCCCTGGCGCTGATCATCCACAGAAACGCCGTCATCATCGTCGCTCTGTGCAGCGGCTTTGAAATCGTGAAAACACCGTGCGAACTGACTTTTGCATAGACTTCATCGTGCTGATCGGCCCGTACGATCAGCAGAACGATCGTGCCCTGCAGTCCGCTTGCGTCTATGGCAAATCCGATCCCCGCATCATCTTTCAGCGGGGCATTCACAATCACCAGATCAAACCCGCGTTCCGCCAGAATCCGCCGTGCAGCGCTGACACTTTCCGCTTTCCTGACCGGATCGAACCAGGAAGCGGACATCATCTTCAGGAGCGTGCTGTAAAAAGATTCCCCGGAAGAAACGATCAGCGTGCTGTACACCCGTTCCATTCTTTTCATGGTCTGGAAGACGGGCCTTTTTTCGAACAGTAACTGCGAATGATCGGTTCCGGAAGATTGCGCCGGACAAATTCGCTGGCCAGCGCCGCGGCCTGCGCTTCTTCCAGATTCTCCGGAAGCTGCTCCAGCTTCTCCAGCACATCCCTGCCCGCTGTAAACAGGTTCTCATTCACGGCAGGCGGAAGCTCTGTTTTTTGTTCCAGGCCTTCCAGCCCCGCATAGATCAGCAGGGCAAATGCGAGATACGGATTGGCGGCAGGATCCGGAGAGCGGAGCTCGGCGCGCCGGAATTCTCCCATGGCAGCCGGGATCCGGATCAGCTGGGAACGGTTCTGTTCCGACCAGGAAATATACCGCGGTGCGCGGTCCTGCCCGAAACGCTCATACGAGTTCTCCGTCGGATTCAGGAAAACGCTGATTTCGCGGATTCTCGCAAGAATACCGGCGATCATGTAATGCATCCGTTCCCGGTTTTCCGGAGGATTTACGGATATGTTAATGTGAAAGCCGTTGCCCGGACGGTCTTTCAGCGGTTTGGCGGAAAAATCCGCCGCAATGCCGTTTCTCCGGGCGACAATGCGTACCACGGTCTGAAAAGTCTGCGCATTGTCCGCTGCAGTCAGCGCATCGGAATACCGGAAATCGATTTCGTTCTGCCCCGGCCCGTCTTCGTGATGAGAGCTCTCCGGCCGGATCCCGACCTGTTCCAGCAGCAGACAGATTTCCCGGCGGATATTCTCGCCCCGGTCATCCGGTGCGATGTCCATATAGCCCGCGCGGTCATACGGAATCTTCGTCGGCTCGCCGTCGTCATCCAGCCGGAACAGATAGAATTCCTGTTCCGCGCCGAAAGAAAACGTGTACCCTGCTTTTTCGGCTGCAGCGACTGCATTTTTCAGTATGGCACGGGTATCACACGCAAACGGGGTCCCGTCCGGATACGTGATGTCCGCAAACATCCGCACAACAGAACCGTGCTCCGGCCTCCACGGAAGGGGAACCAGCGTATCCGGGTCCGGACGCAGATAAAGATCCGAATGCGATTCACTGCCGAATCCCGCAATGGAGGAGGCATCGAAGGCAATCCCCTGCGCAAAGGCGCGCGGGAGCTCATCCGGCATAATGGATACGTTTTTCTGTTTTCCGAAAACATCAAAGAAGGCAAGACGGATGAATTTCACATCTTCCTCCCTCACATATTGCATGACTTCTTCTCTTGAATACTTCATCGGCATACTCCCTGTATTGAACCGCTGCCGCTTTCAGGGCAGTTACATATTAGAATACTCCATCAGATAGTGATCCACTTCCTTCGCGCATTTTCTGCCTTCTTCAATGGCCCAGACCACCAGGGACTGTCCGCGGTGCGCGTCCCCGGCGGCAAAGACGCCCGGCACACTCGTCGCATAGTGTCCGGCATCTGTTTTCAAAGTGCCGTTCGGGGCTTTTTCTGCTCCGAACGCCTGCGCAACATAATCCTCACATCCCGCAAAACCGGCTGCCAGTATCAGCATATCACACGGAATTTCCTTCTCGGTTCCCTTCAGCTGCGTAATCCTGCGCTTTCCGTTTTTATCCGTGCTTTTCTTGATCTGTACGGTAATTATCCCGCAGATCCTGCCGTTTTCATCCTTCAGGACCTCTTTTACGGTAGAAGAAAACATCCTCGGATCTTCGCCATACAGCGCAATGGCTTCCTCCTGCCCGTAATCCGCCCGGTACACCTTCGGGCGCAGCGGCCACATGCTGCCTTTTTCATACTGTTCCGGTGCCTTCGGATTGCGGTCCAGCTGTACAATACCGGCGCAGCCTTCCCGCAAAGCGGTGGCCACACAGTCATTGCCGGTATCCCCGCCGCCGACCACGACAACCTGCTTTCCGCGCGCGTCCAACCGCAGCTGATCCTTTTCACCCAGACGGTATTCGGTAATCTCCCGCAGGAAATCCACTGCGAAACAGATTCCTTCCGCATCCCGTCCCGGAACGGAAATATCCCTCGCGTTTCTGGAACCGCAGCACAGGATCACCGCATCATAACGGCCGGTCAGATCTTCCGGGGCAATGTCCCGGCCCACATCCGCATGAACGATGAATTCCACGCCTTCTGCTTCCATCAGATCGGTCCGTCTTTTTACAACCGACTTATCCAGTTTCATGCCCGGAATGCCGTACATGAGCAGTCCGCCCGGGCGGGCATCCCGTTCAAAAACCGTCACACTGTGGCCCCGGCGGTTCAGGCAGTCCGCCGCCGCCAGACCGGCCGGGCCGGACCCGACTACCGCAACCTTTTTCCCAGACCGCACCGCCGGCGGCCGGGGAACGACCCATCCATTGGCAAATCCGGCTTCAATTATAGCATATTCATTGTCATGCGTAGTAACCGGTTCATCATATATTCCGCAGACGCAGGCATTTTCGCACGGCGCAGGACATACCCGCCCGGTAAACTCCGGAAAATTATTGGTCTTGAGGAGCCTTGTGAGCGCCTGTTTCCAGTTGCCCCGGTACAATTCATCATTGTATTCGGGAATCAGATTGTGCAACGGGCATCCGCTGGATTCCCCGCTGTATTTCACCCCGGACTGGCAGAAAGGGATGCCGCAGTCCATGCACCGGGCTGCCTGCCGTTCACATTCCGCCGGATCCTGCGGCAGACAGATCTCCCGGTAATCCCGGATCCGTTCCAGCGGCGGCACCGCCGGCCGCGCCTTTCTGTCAAATTCTAAAAATCCTGCAGGCTTTCCCATGCCCCGTCATCTCCTTCCTGCTGCATTTCAAAGAAGGCATCCATTGCCGCCTGTTCTTCGGACACCCCGCTTCGTTTCCGCACTTCCATGGCTCTCATCATGTTCCGGTACCCGTCCGGAACGATAATCTTGAACTTATCCAGATACGAGTCAAAATTCCGGAGGATTTCCTTCCCCCGCACGGATCCGGTGGCGTTCACATGCGCTTCAATCAGCGCCCGCAATTCTTCGGCATCCTCCGGCCTGGTTACGGTATTCATCGTGACCATATCCTTGTTCAGCCGCAGATACAGATCATGCTCTTCGTCCAGTACATAGGCGATGCCGCCGCTCATTCCGGCAGCAAAATTTTTCCCGGTTTTTCCGAGTATGGCCACCCGTCCTCCGGTCATATACTCCAGACCGTGGTCGCCGCAGCCTTCCGCCACTGCACTTGCCCCCGAATTCCGGATGCAGAACCTCTCTCCGGCAACGCCGTTGATAAACGCCTGCCCGCTGGTCGCTCCGTAAAGCGCCACGTTCCCGGCGATGATATTCTCTTCCGCCCGGAATCCGGAAGATGCAGGCGTTTTAAGAATCAGTCTGCCTCCGGACAGGCCTTTTCCGAAACCGTCATTGGCATCCCCTGTCAGCTCCATGGTCATGCCCTTCGGGAGAAATGCGCCGAAAGACTGCCCGCCGCCGCCGCGGCATTTTACAATGTACGTATCGTCTTCCAGAGTCCCGCCGAACCGCTTTGTAATCACGGACCCGCAGATCGTACCGGCCGTCCGGTCCGTACTGGAGACATCCAGCTGTACCGACGCAGGCTGCCCCCGGCGGAATGCATCCGCGAAGGCCGGGAGTATTATCCGTTCATCCACCGTTTTTTCCAGTTCGAAATCGTACAGCGCCCGTTCCTCAAAATGAACCGGCTGGGGTTCCCCGATCACCGGATCCAGGTCGATGGTATCTGCCCTTCTGGTAATGCGGTTTTGCCGCGGCCGGATCAGGTCCGTTCTGCCCACCAGCTCATCGACGCGCCGGATGCCCAGTCCCGCCATGATTCTTCGCAGCTCTTCCGCCACAAATAGCATGAAATTCATGACGTATTCCGGTTTTCCGCGGAATCGCTTCCGCAATTCCGGGTTCTGTGTAGCGATCCCCATCGGACAGGTATCCAGATTGCACACTCTCATCATGACACACCCGAGCGATACCAGCGGCGCCGTCGCGAAGCCGAACTCCTCGGCGCCGAGAATGCAGGCCAGCGCCACATCCCTGCCGGTCATCAGCTTGCCGTCCGTTTCCAGCCGGACCCGGCTGCGCAGCCCGTTTTTCACCAGTGTCTGATGGGTTTCTGCCAGACCCAGTTCCCACGGAAGCCCGGCATCATGAATGGAGCTTTTCGGTGCTGCTCCCGTTCCGCCGTCAAAACCTGATATCAGGACCGTCTGGGCGCCGGCCTTTGCGACACCCGAAGCAATGGTCCCCACCCCCGCCTCGGATACCAGCTTCACAGAAACCGCCGCGTCCTGATTGGCGTTCTTCAGATCATAGATCAGCTGCGCCAGATCCTCAATGGAATAAATATCGTGGTGAGGCGGCGGGGAAATAAGCGTTACGCCCGGCGTGGAATAGCGGGTCTTTGCAATCCACGGATACACCTTTCCTCCCGGAAGATGCCCGCCTTCACCCGGCTTGGCGCCCTGCGCCAGCTTGATCTGGATTTCCCTGGCAGAGCACAGATACTCGCTTGTTACACCGAACCGCCCGGAAGCCACCTGCTTGATTGCACTGTTATATATCGTCCCGAAGCGGGCCGGATCCTCCCCGCCTTCGCCGGAATTGGATTTTCCGCCCAGTGTATTCATCGCTGCCGCCAGGCACTTATGGGCTTCTTCGGAAATGGATCCGTAGCTCATGGCGCCGGTCTTGAACCGCTTTACTATTTCCGAAGCCGGTTCTACTTCCTCCAGCGGAATACCGCCGTTTTCATCCCACACGAACTCCATGAGGCCGCGCAGGGTATGCGGGACATTTTCCTTATCCACAATGCCGGAAAACTCCCGGAATTTCTCAAAATCCCCGCTCTGTGCAGCCTGCCGCAGCGCCACGACCGTCTGCGGATTATACATATGGTCTTCACTGTGGTCATTGGACCGGAGTTTATGCCGTCCGTAGCTGTCCGGCGCAGTATCCACTCCCAGGCCCAGCGGGTCAAAGGCGTGGTCATGCAGCCATTCCACCCCTTCCCCGATTTCCTTCAGGCCGATTCCGTCCACCGGACTGATCGTATTCGTAAAGTAGCGGTCAATGACCTCCCTGCATATCCCCACGGCTTCAAAAATCTGAGCACTCTGATACGACTGGATGGTCGAGATTCCCATTTTTGCAGATATTTTTACAATCCCGTGCAGAATCGCTTCATTATAGCTTTCAATAGCTTCGTGCCGGTCTTTGTCCAGCGTTCCATTATTCACATATTCTTCAATACACTCGTGGGCCAGGTACGGATTCACCGCCCGCGCGCCATAGCCGAGCAGGAGTGCGAAATGATGCACATCCCGGGGTTCGGCACTCTCCAGGATAATGGATACCGCCGTCCTCTTCCGCGTGCGGATCAGATACTGTTCCATGGCGGAAACCGCCAGCAGCGAAGGAATCGCCACATGGTTCTCATCCACCCCGCGGTCAGAAAGAATGATAATGTTCGCGCCTTCTTTATATGCCTTGTCGCATTTTACAAACAGCTTCTCCACCGCATTTTCCAGCGAAGAATTCTTGTAATACAGAAGCGAAACCGTCCGCACATGAAATCCTTCCCTATGCATCCCGCGGATCTTCAGAAGATCCACAGAGGTCAGAATCGGATTGCGGATTTCCAACACCCGGCAGTTTTCCG
>JAFWDF010000079.1 GCA_017534025.1 Bacillota bacterium | reverse complement strand
GGCTTCAAACCGGATCTTCAGTCCGTCCAGACCGGCCCTTATGATGCGGGTCCCGGTGCTGCTGTAGTCGGAAGAATATTCCGTCACAGCCGTATAAAGATTATTCTGATTACAGTAAATCGTATTCGATGCGCCGAAAATTGCGATCGTCCGGCAGGCGGATCCGTCCGCAGATTCATTCGAATCACTGTCAAGTTTCTTCTTTTCGGTTTCCGCCTTTCCGCTGCTGACATCCACCGCACTCAGAATCACGTAGGAAGGCATTTTCGGATCCGGTACACAGCAGATGTCTCCCGGATTCAGCTCCGCGTAGCCGTCGTCCCTGCCGGCCATCGGCACGACCCGGTCCTGATCGTAAATATATTCATTGGTCACCAGGTATACATAATTGCCGTTCATCCTGCTGGAAATGATCTCGCCGCTCTGTTTGAAAGTGTTAATGACCTTCGGCGCGGACGGATCGCTGATATCGTAGGTAACGATCGAAGAGCTGTTTTCTTCCCCTTCATAAACGACGCCCACAGTGATTAATGTATTATCTTTGAGATAAATGTCATGAATGTAATTTTCGACATCCCCGTTTCCGATGGTCGCGACTTTCTGCGTTTCTCCGTTTTCCACGGACAGTATAATGACTTCTGCATTCTGGTTTACATAATAAATGTATTTGCCGTCTGTTTTGACAATATCGGCCTCGTCCACGCCGGCCACCTGCAGATAGGTTTCGGAATGCCCTTCCGCGTCTGAGGCCAGCTCGGCTTTGGCGGACCCGGTGTCCGCTGCAGCTGCAAGCATGGCCGAGTCTTCCATATTGGCCGTAGTTTCTTCCGTGATCATCAAACCATCGGATTTACTGCTGGCCCATCCGAAGCCGCTCTCATTCTGCAGCTTTTTCAATTGCTTTTTGATTTCACCGTAACTGTGAAATACGGAGAGGTCTGCGGCTGCGGCGTCGCTGACGGCCGGAATTTCCGCGGTGCTCCGGCTTCCCTGCGTTCCGCTGCCTCCGAACAGGCCGGCGGCATTCGGCACCAGCAGGACCGCCAGGATCAGGCAGGCCGCCAGGGCAGCCAGATTCCGAACTGCTTTATAGGTTTTCTTTCTGACAGGTTTTACTGCAGCATTATCCGGCGTTGCTTCGGCCAGGACTCCGGACGACGGATCTTCCGGCAAAGTTTCGCGGATCTTTTCTTCACCGGTTTGCGCGTCCGGCAGAACATCCCGGATCCGTTCTTCGGACAGACTGTCCGGAGCCGTGATGCCGTCATTATCAAATGCATTTTTGATGAAGTCAAAATCATTATTCATGGTCAGAGCCCTCCAAAAATGATCTTAATTTACCAAGACTTCGAGACAATCTGGAGCGAACCGTTCCGGCCGGCATTTCGTACAGATCGCCGATTTCCTGACTGGTCAGCCCGGCGACGACGGACAGCAAAACCATATCCCGGTCTTCGTCCGGCAGCAGATCCAGCGCTTCTTTCAAAAATACAGAGTCGGACGGATCCGGACTGGCTTCCTGCTCTGTCCCGGTAACGGTTTCCAGGAATTCTCTTTCTTCAATAATCTTTCGGATGCGGCCGGAACAGACTGTCTGCAGGATGCGGAAAATCCAGGATGAGAAAGCGCCCGGGCTGCGCAGTCTGCCAATGCTTTTCCAGGCGGACAGCACGCAGTCCGAGACCGCATCTTCCGCCGCTGCACTGTCTTTCAGTCTGTAATACGCGTATCGGTACAAACGGTCTTTGTATTGCCCATATAAGCCGCAAAACGCGTCTTTGTCACCGGCAATGGCCAGTTCGATCAGTTTGTTTTCTTCCACGGCATATACCTCTTGCAGGATGAAAAAATTTCCCTTTCATAAATATAGTGTCGAATGATCCGCAAAGTGTTGCAGAGAATTTCAAAAATCATCAAATTTTTCAGAAGCAGCCGACCGGCAGCGAATGCATTAAAATATTAATACAGACACAGACGGCGCCTGCATTAAATGGTATTATCCTCCATGGAGCGGGCCAGAATCCGCATCATTTTGCCGGCCGCTTCCCGGTTGTCAGCCAGCAGATTCCAGAGGAGATCCTCCGATAGTACGCCCCGTTTCAGATCTTCCGGCAGTTCGCCGGCTTCATCCGCTTCGTGGTCCTCCATCCAAATCAGACTGCCATAATATTCGCTGAGTTCTGCCAGCGCTTCGTAGGCCTGCTCATACTGCTCCAGAGCGGTTTCCAGTTTTCGGACCGCTGCTGAGGCGGTGTCCATGCATGCTTCCATTTTCTTAATTCTTTCAAGCTGCGGCATTTCCATTAATGTATTCATTTCAACCATTTTGTCCCCCATGGTTATGATCGATGATAATGTTCCTATGTTAATGTTCCGGACAGCAGGGCTGTGCTTTTGTTAATGTTCCGGACAGCAGGGCTGTGCTTTTGATAATGTTCCGGCCAGCAGGGCTGTACCTTGCTGTAAAAATAGTATACCATAAGGAAAAGCCTCCGTGCGGTGTGCAGTCGCGGGCAGGCGTTAATGAAACGGATTTCGATCTGTGCGTCGTCACGGGCAGGCGTTAATGAAATGGATTTCGATCTGTGCGCCGTCACGGGCAGGCGCCCATTTTGTAAAAAGGAGCCGCAAATGCTATGGAAATGAAAAAGCAGGTACACCCTATTCCGCCTCTGTTTGACCGGGATTCCCGAATTTTGATACTCGGCAGCTTCCCGTCGGTTAAATCCAGGGAGGCGGCATTTTTCTACGGCCATCCGCAGAATCGGTACTGGAAAGTACTTGCCGGTATTCTCGGTGAACCGGTGCCGGCATCCGTTCCGGAGAAAAAAGCCATGCTGGCCAGGCACCATATCGCCATGTGGGACGTGGTAAGCAGCTGCACGATTGCAGGCTCTTCGGACACAAGTATCCGGGACGTCGTGCCGAATGATCTTTCCGTTATATTGGAGCACGCGCGGATAGAAGCCGTTTTTACAAATGGCGCAAAAGCGGATGCGCTCTACAGGAAACATATTCTGCCGGCTACCGGCATGCCTTCCGTGAAAATGCTTTCGACAAGCCCGGCCAATGCCGCCTACAATCTGGAGCGCCTGCAGGAGGCGTGGCGGCGGGAGCTGGAGCCGTATCTTGATTTGCTGGAAATTACATGATAATTCCACTGAAATAGAAAGACTCGCGGGACACGCGGCGAACAGCAAATCGCATTCTGCACGTATTTTGAAATAATTTATATTAATTGTTAATGAAAGGGAATCCGGAAATGTCTTATCAGGAGATCAGAGAAAAGTTTCGTAAAGAAGTATCCATGCCATCGGAGCAGTTGAAAGTGACCCACCCCACTGTCTGGAATTATGGGCCGGAATTTGTCGATTATACAGAAGATGGCAGATTCACGCTGTCTTTTCCTGTTCGGCCGGAACAGCGCAACGGGTATCATCTGTTGCAGGGCGGCGTCATCAGTTCCTTCATTGATGATGCCTTCGGTCTTTTTGTTTACATCGCTTCCGACGGCAACCCGCTTTCGACCATTAATATGAATGTGAACTACCATAAAGGTGTGACGCTTGAAATCAATCGCGTTCTGGTCACGGCATCCGTCATCCGAGCCGGAAGAAAAGTGGTTTCGATGGAGGCGGAAGTCCGCGATCCGGATGGCCGCCTGATCGCGACCTGTCAGTCTAATCTGCTGAATATCAACAAGGTGGAATTGCACTACTGATAAGAAAGCGCAAAAAGACCCGCGGGCCGTTCGGCGGCAGGCAGTTTGCACTGCGCCGGTATCGGAACCCGCGGGTCTTCTTTAATCTCAAAACGTTCTTCCGCGCCATGAGCAGGAAGAACGCTCATCTCATAAAATAATATCCTTTATTGAGGCATATTTGTCAGCGACCGACACCACTGCGCCTTCAATGGAATTCGGTCTTTTGGCCGGGCCGATCGGCCACATATGCCGTTCGATAATAGCCTCCGTTTTCTCAGGCAGCTCATCTACGAGTTCCCTGGCAATCTCCACAGAATCCTTCGGATGCCCGATCAGGCATTCCCGGTTATTAGCATATTTTTCACTGCGGCCGATAATCCCGAGATCGTGGCAAAGGGAGCCGATCACCACGGCTGGTATGCTGACTTTGATATGAAGCTTTCTGAGGACATAGCAGATCAGCACACTGGTCAGTGCGACACGGATCGTATGCTCCCCTACCGTTGACCATTTGTGATGCTGCTGTTCAAAAGCCGCTCTCATTTCGTCAGAATCCAGCACTGCGTCTCCATATAAATGAATATCATTCCGGATACGGATCTGCCGGTCTTCCCGCCTTTCTTTTATCTGTCTGTGAAGGCTTTTTCCATAATTCAGTTTTTCCATTTTTATCAACTACGCTTTGCGGATGTTGAGATCCGGATACTGCGCGGACAGATCGCGGACCGCCTTATCAATGGTACTGCCGCCGGATGTCGCGAACAGCAGGATCTCTTTCCCGGAGAGATCGAAGGTTTCCAGGAATGTATTAATAATGGTCGGTGCGGTGTACCACCAGATCGGGAAACCGATATACACCTGTTCATAGGTGCTGAAATCATGCGATGTTTCAGCCAGCGGCGGCCGGAATGACAGATCGTTCATTTCAATGGAACTGCGGCTCTTTGGATTCATATAATCCAGGTCCGCCGGTGTATATGGCACAGCTGGCGCAATCTCGTACAGATCCGCGCCTGCAGATTTTGCCAGATTTTCAGCCTTTCTCTTTGTAACTCCGGATGCAGAAAAATATGCTACCAGTTTACTCATAATCCAATTCCTCCTTATTTCATAGCAGGCACAGGCCCATGGAAGCGGGCATTCTGATCTGCCCGAACCGGCGGCCCGAAGTATTCAGATCCTCCGGCACCTGCGCCATCCATTCAATTTTACAGTTCTTCCAGCATCTGTGCCGGATTGTCCGCCGCCTTGACATTTCCAAATGCCTTAGCAATATTTCCATCCTCATCGATCAGGTACGTGGTGCGCACTACACCGATGCTGACCTTGCCGCCGCTCTTCTTCTCTTTCAGAACGTCATATGCCTCGTGGACGGTTTTGTCCGGATCGGCAAGCAGTGTAAACGGCAGGCCGTATTTCTCTTCAAAACGCTTGTGCCGCTCAGATGAATCCCGGCTCACGCCCAGCACAACGGCGCCCTTTTCCGTGAACTGCGGATACAGCTCCCCGAAGGCGCAGGCCTGCTTCGAGCACCCGGATGTCATGTCCTTCGAATAAAAATACAGAACGACTTTCTTACCGCGGTAATCCGACAGCGAATGCATCTGCCCGTTCTGGTCAGGCAATGTGAAATCCGGTGCTTTTACTCCGGTATTGAGCATTATTATTACCCCCTTTGCGGTGATCGCAGCATGCCGCGCAATCACTTCCACTTATTTCAGCAGCGACACGCCCATTTCAAAGGCCTTCTTCAGATCCTGCGGGAACTGGTTCTCATGCACCGATTTCTTGTGCTCTTCGCTGAATCCGCCCATGCTGTATTTCGAATAGTCCGCCACCTGCAGCGTATCAAACGAAGTGAGGAGCTCCGCGCGTCCGTTCAGAGAGCGGGCAAAAATGTTTTTCTGCTCCTCCATGCGCGCCGCGTACATCTGATCATAAATCATTTGCGGTGCATTCATGGTAAGAATCATGCCGAAATTGACAGTTCCCGTGAAATAATTGGAATAATCGT
>JAFWDF010000078.1 GCA_017534025.1 Bacillota bacterium | reverse complement strand
TGCCGGCATCCTGGAACGGAAAGAGCCGGAATACCGCCTTTCCCACCAGTGTATCTTCCGGAACAAAACCGACCTGTGAAGAACGGCTGTCCAGACTGACCAGACGGTTGTCTCCCAGCAGGAACAGCGTGCCGTCCGGCACAACCGTTTCGTCCATGCCGCCATTGGTAAACCCGTCTTTTGTATACGGCTCTTCCAGAGCCTCACCATTTCTATATACCACGCCGTTGCTGATGGCAATCGTATCGCCGCCCTTCGCAACCACTCTTTTTATCAAAAGCTTCTTTTTGCCGGTATCTTCATTGTCCATATTGCTGCGGAACACAACGATATCCCCGTATTCCGGCGAATGTCCCGTCTTGAAGCCGCCCTTCCAGAGAATCAGATAATCGTTGTTGTGCAGCGTGTCATCCATGGAATGCTCCTGCACGATGGTAGGAGTGATGAACTGGGAAATAATGATGGCCAGAATGACGGCAATGGCTATATCCCGGATCCACGCCAGCACTTCCGTGGCAGCCCGCGTCTGCTTTTCCTGCTTTCCGGCGGCTTCTGCCTTCCCGGCATTCCCGGCAGGTAATGGTTCCTGCTGCCCGTCAAGCAAAGGTTCTTCGCCCCCGGCGGTAAAACTATCTAAATTCCCGGCGGCTGGGTTTTCCCGGCGTCCGGCGGCAGATGGAGTCTGCCCGGCGTGTAAAGAGTCCCGGCTCCCGGTATGCATAGACTCCTGTCCGGTATGCCGGGATTCCCGATAAGCCTCTTCCAGATTTCTGTAATAAGCATCTGCAAACCCGTCTTCCCTGTCCGGTCCTGTCTGTCTGAAATCTCTATCTTCCATATGTCTCCCTCAGATCATGTTTATGTCTTTTCCGGATGATCTATTTCTGCCCGTTCTGCCCGCTGTACTTCATCCACTCTGTCCCGAAGGCACTTTCCGCCATCTTCTGCAGTTTTTTCGGCAGTCCGGCGGTAATGCTTTTGCCCCGCAGGCTGTCCAGCGGTTCTTCTGTTTCATTAAAGATTAGTTTATATGCATGAAGAAACTGATGCTGCAGACCGTACTTTTCCGCTGCCTTCCGGTTGGCTGCCGCCGAACCGTACTTGGCATCCCCGATGACCGGATAGCCTGCTGCGGCCAGATGCGCCCGGATCTGATGCGTCCTGCCGGTGATCAGCTCCACTTCCGCCAGTGTCAGCTGCCCGTTTCCGGTCAGCGGCCGCACGATGGTTTCAATGGCTTTGCCGGAGCCGGCTGTACTTTCCTGCACGCCTTCCCTGCCGGGCTGGCTGGCGCTTACGCGCGGATCGGCGCTCACTGTGACCCGGTTCATTTCTTCATTTTTTTCCAGCCGCCCGGTGAGATGCAGTTCTTCCTGCAAATCGCCCGCAACAACTGTCAGATAGCGTTTGGAAATGCATCCGCGCCGCCGGATCAAATCCGCCAGCGCCCGCAGTGCTGCGGCATTTTTCCCGAACAGAACCAGCCCCGAAGTGTTGCGGTCCAGCCGGTTTGCCGCCGCAGGAGAAAAGGTTTTCTCCACCCGGGGCACATAGTCGCCCTGTGCAATCAGATAATCGGTTACCTGGTTGACCAGCGTATCCTTTTTTTCCTTCCCGTCGCCGTGCACCAGCAGCCCCGCCGGTTTCACCGCCGCCAGGATCTGCCCGTCCTCGTAGGCAATTTTAAAGGTTCTTCTGCCTGCTGTCTGCCGGTTTTCTTTTTTCGTATAGTCCGCCAGCTGTTCCTCACTGATGTACAATGACAGCTCATCACCTGCCCGGAGTCTCGTCTCCCCGGACACTCGCCGTCCGTTGACTTTTACATCCTTCCGGATCATCCTGTGAATTCCGCTGAGCGGCACAGAGGACAGATATTTTCGAAGAAAACGGTCCAACCGCTGCTCCCCGTCATTTTCAGAAATCGTAATCCGGATCATGAAATACTCCCGAACGTCTGCAATGCAAAACAAGCGCATGGCAGCTGACAGCAGGCACACTGGAACACCCACATGTGCAGCACTTCCTTAACCAATTTATTATATAAAACTGTGCCTGTCATTTCAACATACAACTGCCGATAAATGGAACAAAATAATATTCAAAGATCGCGCTTCCGGCTCCCTGCCATTCTTCCTTCCAGTGCCCCGCCGGCCATCCTCCTGCCACAAAACTATGATGAACCATTTAAAAATGAAGTTTGCATACAACTGCCGATTTTTATATAATAAAGATATAAGCATCTGATAAACAAACGCTGTGTCACGGGCTTCCGACGCGGCTGCCTGCACACGGATAGAGAGATTTGTTTTTGCAAAAGGAGGATTCGCATGAAAAAGAAATTATTTTCTGTTCTGCTGGCCATCTCCATGCTGGCAGTCAGCGGCCCGCTCCTGCCTGTCATGGCAGAAGACAATGCCGAACTCTCGATGGAGACGGTCATCGAACCGCAGTATGAAATGGAACAGACTTTTTCGGACGGTCTGGCGGCTGTTCAGAAAGACGGTCTTTGGGGATATATTAATGAATCCGGAAAAATGGTAATTCAGCCGAAATACCAGACACCGGGATTCTTCCGGGAGAAGAGCGCCGTTGTAGCGTTTGAAGACGGCACCCTCCATGAAGGCCAACAGAGCATTTACATTCTGCGGGAAGACGCCCAGGAAATCCCGCTGACAGCACCTGGCTGGAATGCCGGTGGCTACTGGGATCAGCAGGCGCCGCTGTATTATGATCCGGCTGTTTCCACTCTGACCGGGTTAAAGAATCACGCGCAGGACGGCGTGGTCGTAGCGGGCGGCAGCGCATATCTTCCGGACGGCACCCGGATCGAACCGGAATTCAAGGGCATGAATGGCCTGACTCCTTATAAGGCCACGGATTTCGGTTTCTATCAGAATTATCAGGATTACACCGTGCTCGGACCTTGTGTTAACGGCATTATCCCTTGCAAAGCGCTGTTCTACTCCATGGAATCTTACGGCCAGTGCTTCTTCATGGATAAAAACGGTAAAATTCTGAATGTATTCCATACGCTGGATGACCCAAGCACCGCGGGCGGCGGTCACTGGGGCATCACCTACTGCTACGCTCCGGATCCGGAAACCGGCCTCATCGCCATGCGGTTTGCACAGGAACCGGCGGATTTCTGGACTTTCGTAGATGATGCTTCCAAGTACGAATCCCACCGGGCTACCGCTGACAGCAACAAATTCCGCAGTTTCATGATCCGTGAAACCGGCCTGGTCTGGTCTGAAAATATCGCTGTTCTGAGAAAGATGAATAATAATATTCAGCTCTTCCAGTACAAGGACAGCAGTTATTCTCCTTTGGATAATAAGAATTATGAAGACGCCACCATGTTCAGTGAAGGTTACTGCTCCGTCAAGGAAAACGGTTCCTGGCACTTTATTGATGCGGCCGGAAAGGCGTATCAGGCGGCCGGTCCGGACGGCGGTACGGCAAAGATTACTGCGCTCGGCCTGTTCGAAAATGGTGTAGCTCCGGCCTACGACGAGACCTCCGGCAAATTCTACCTGGTCAGCCGTATTCTGAAGGACGGCGTATTCCAGGCGGTTCCGAATAGTGACAATCTCGCGGGAGACGTTTATTTCCCTGGATTTACACCGGGCAAGGAAACCACGGCCTTTATGGGATTCACTGATCTCGGTTCCCTGATTGCCATTAAAGAGGGTGGAAAATACGGTTTTGCCAAAGTGAACGGCAGTGTAGATCCGACACCGGACAATCCGTTCATTGATGTAAATGAAAATGATTACTTCTTTGCCCCGGTTCTGTGGGCTGTGAATCACAAGCCGCAGATCACCAACGGAACCTCGCCGAACACCTTCTCGCCGACGGCTTTTTGCACCAGAGGACAGGTCGTGACCTTCCTGTGGCGGGCCAGCGGAAAACCGGCGCCGACGAAAACGGACAATCCGTTCTCGGACGTCTCCAAAAACGATTATTATTATGATGCAGTTCTCTGGGCAGTGGAAAAGGGTATCACCAAAGGAACCAGTGGATCGACCTTCAGTCCGAATGAGAACTGCACCAGAGGACAGGTCGTAACATTCCTGTGGCGGACCAACAACGAACCGAAACCGACCTCAACGGTCAACCCGTTCAAGGATGTCGCCAAAGGCGTCTATTATTACGATGCAGTTCTCTGGGCGGTGGAAAAGGATATCACCAAAGGAACC
>JAFWDF010000077.1 GCA_017534025.1 Bacillota bacterium | reverse complement strand
CCTGCAGAGCTTCCGCAGATAGGAAGCGGAATCATACGGTTCCGGCGGAATAAACTCCGGCAAATGGCGGTGCTCGAAGTCAAATTCCATATTGCACCGCTCCGCAATGGCATTCGTATTTTCAATTGCTTCCGGAAGATCCGCGAACAGCGCCCGCATCTCCTCCTCCGACTTCAGGTAAAATTCATCATTCGGATACCGCATGCGGTCTTCGTCGCTCAGCTTGGTGCCGGTCTGGATGCACAGCAGCACATCGTGATAGGAGGCATCCTCTTTCCGCACATAATGCGCGTCATTAGTAGCTGCCAGGCCGATTTCCAGCTCCCGCGACAGACGAATCAGCCCGGAATTGACGATGCGGTCCTGTTCCAGGCCGTGGTTCTGCACCTCCAGGAAAAAATTCCCCTTCCCGAAAATGGACTCATACTTCAGGGCACGCTTTTTGGCCCCTTCATAGTCGCCGGCGAGCAGAGCCTTCTGCACCCAGCCGGACATGCAGCCGCTCAGCGCGATGATGCCCCCGCTGTATTCCGCCAACAGATCGTCATCCACTCTCGGCTTGTAATAATACCCTTCCGTGAATCCCCTGGAAACAATTTTGATCAGATTCCTGTACCCCTCATTGCTCTCTGCCAGCAGAATAAGATGGCCGTTTCTCTTATCCCGTTCCGGATCCTTGTCAAACCGGGTTCTGGCTGCGGTATAGACCTCACAGCCGATGATCGGTTTGATGCCCGCCGCTTTCGCCGCTTTATAAAAATCCACGACGCCGAACATGACGCCGTGATCCGTAATCGCCAGCGACTTCATGCCCAGTTCCGAAGCGCGCTGAACCAGAGGCTCAATTCTCGAAGCCCCGTCCAGCAGACTGTATTCGGTATGTACGTGTAAGTGGGTAAAGCTCATAGGTGTTTCCATGCATTACAGGGATAACTTATTATTCTCAAACAGCTCATTAAATTCATCCACATCCCGGCATTCGACGTAGGTGTCCGGGATCGGTTCGCCCTTCAGGTAGCTGTTCCGTATATATGCCAGTGTTTCGTCCAGGCCGCGCAGGCTGAGCATGGTCAGAAGGTACCCGATTTCCCGCCGGGTCACATCATGCATGAGCATGCTGCCTCTGCCCCGGTAAAAGAACTGTACCGGACTGGCATCCGTATAGTTTTCTTTTCCGTAGATCCTGCTTGCCGCCACCCGGTCGCAGAACATTTCCGCCACATACCTGCGCGGCATGAGCATGCCGGTGAAGTGCCCCGGCCTGTCCAGATCGTAATCCAGCCAGTACTCGAAATGATGCTTGTTCCTGCCCTTGTGATGCAGCCAGGACTGGCTGATGCCCGTCATTTCCCGCTCATAATTGTTGGGACTCCGGAAGCCCTGATAATATCTGGCGCTCCGGGAAAACTCCGTCCATCCGTATTTCGACAGATCGTGCACCAGTCCCTGCCGGTACAGACCGATACGGAAACAGAGTCCCATGACAATGTGCCTGTGTTTGGTAATAGTCTTAAAATGCTTCCAGATATGCATATCCTATTCCCCGATTTCTTCCCGGGTCATCCTTTCGATGTCCATATCTTCTTCGATCGCCCGTATCTTTTTCCGTGCGGCGGCTTCCGCTTCCCCGCCGCTGTATTCCGCCTGCACATCCCGGTATAACAGCTGCTGCAGGTACGAATTGCGGTAATAATAGATCAGATCCTCTTCGGTGATATCATTCTCTTTCAGAAAATCCGCCGCCGTTTCCTTCGTGCTGCTCAGAAAACCATTTTTGCCGGCATCGTATTCGTCGTTGTAAATGTCTCTGCCCTGCGCCTCGTAATACTGCCGGAGTGCTTCGCAATCCACCATAGTATCCAGGCATTGCTGCTTTTCCGCCTCTGAAATTTCCGAAGGATCATATCCCTCAATGTAATAATACAGGGTGGAATACTTATCCAGCTGCCCCTGGCTGATCACCGCGTCATTAACCCGGGCCGCCGGCTCCGTCCGGCTTTTTCCCTCCGTCCCGCAGGCGACCGCCAGCACAGCAAATATCAGAATCAGGCACACGGCAATGCTTCCCCGGAATGATATTCTCATAGCGTCTCCTTCTTCTGCCTGCGCAGGAAATCATACCGCCCGCAGAGAACACTTTTTTCCTCTCCGCTGGGCTTTTCTGAAATGAAATTGCTATCCGTATATTATATCACAGAATTGTACATTTCTAATAGAAAAACCGAGAACCGCCCTCATGATACACCGTCAAAGGTTTCCAGCAGTTCTGCCGATTCCTCCAGCACCTGGCTGCCCTTCTTCATAGGGAGGCGGATAAATGGCCGGGAACTCATGTTAATGGCCACGCGGTTGTTGTATTTCCCGAATACCCGCAGGAAACCGTCTTCGTTCAGCTCCGCGCCGGCCGGGAAGCTGAATCGGATCCCGTCCGCGTCTCTGGAAATCCGGTCCATCCCGGCTTTGCGTGCCAGCGCTTTGATATAGGCTACCTTCATCAGGGACTGCACCTGCTTCGGCACATCGCCGAACCGGTCGATCAGCTCATCGGTTACGTCAGACAGATCCGCAGCGGTCTGAATGCCGGAAATCCGTTTGTATACATCCAGCCGCGTATTCTCATCCGTAATATATTCGGACGGAACATACGCATCGGCCTTCACATCGATCGTAACTTCCTGCTCCCCTTCCGAGATCTTCTCCCCTTTCAGGCGCCGCATGGCTTCATCGATCAGCTTGCAGTACAGCTCGTAACCGATGGTCATCATGTGGCCGGACTGCTCTGTACCCAGCAGATTGCCTGCCCCGCGGATTTCCAGATCCTTCATGGATACCCGGAACCCGGATCCGAATTCCGTAAACTCCATGATGGTCCGCAGCCGCTGCTCCGCGACCTCGCTCAGGACCTTGTCCTTCTGGTACATGAGATACGCGTATGCCGGCACATCGGAGCGGCCTACCCGGCCCCGCAGCTGATACAGCTGTGCCAGCCCGTACCGGTCCGCATCCATTATGATTAATGTATTTGCCGACGGAATATCGATCCCGGATTCCACGATGGTAGTTGCCACCAGCACATCGTATTCCCCCGCAATGAAATCCGCCATCACATCTTCCAGTTTATTCTCATTCATCCGGCCGTGCGCCGTGCAGACCCGCGCCTCCGGCACCAGCTTCCGGATCTTATCCGCGATGATATTAATGCCTTTTACGCGGTTGTATACCACAAAGGCCTGGCCGCCCCGGCTGATTTCCCGCAGAAGCACCTCCCGGATAATGGCATCATCCTGTTCCATGACAAAGGTCTGCACCGGCAGCCTTTCCTCAGGCGGTTCCTCCAGCGTACTCATACCCCGGATGCCTGACATGGACATATGAAGTGTCCGCGGAATCGGTGTAGCCGACAGAGACAGTACGTCCACGCTCTTCCGGAGCATTTTAATGGCTTCCTTGTGCTGTACGCCGAAGCGCTGTTCCTCGTCCACCACCAGCAGGCCCAAATCCTTGAATTTCACATCCTTCGACAGAAGCCGGTGGGTTCCGATGACTACGTCCACCCGGCCGTCCGCCAGTCCCTGCAGCGTTTCTTTCTGCTGCGCTTCCGTGCGGAACCGGCTCAGCACATCAATCGTTACCGGGAATTTCTCAAAGCGTTCCAGGAATGTTTTATAATGCTGATGCGCCAGCAGTGTGGTCGGAACCAGCACTGCAGCCTGTTTTCCATCCATCACGCAGGTGAAAATGGCTCTGGCGGCGACTTCCGTTTTGCCGAATCCAACATCGCCGCAGAGCAGGCGGTCCATTGGCCACGGACCGGCCATATCATTGCGGATTTCGTCGATGGCCCGCAGCTGGTCATCGGTTTCTTCGTAAGGGAACATGTCATCAAACTGGCGCTGCCAGCCGCTGTCAATGTTGAAGGAGTGCCCCTGTTCCATTTTCCGCTCGGCGGACAGCCGTACCAGCTCTTCCGCCATATGCTCGATAGCGGCCCTCGCCTTCGCCTTGGTTTTGCTCCATTCCGGCGTGCTCAGCCGGTTGATTTTCGGCGCCGCCCCGCCGGAACCGATATACGGCTGCACCAGATCCATCTGTTCCACCGGAACGTACAGCATATCGCTCCCCGCGTAACTGATGGCAATATAGTCCCGGCGGACATTATCCACTACCATCGGTTTGATTCCTACATACCGGCCGATGCCGTGGTTTTCGTGAACCACAAAATCCCCTTCTTTGAAATCCGCGAAGGTGGCCATTTTGCGGCCTTTCGACTTCTTCCGGCCTTTTCTGCGTTTTTTCCCGGACCGGAAAATATCCGCATCGGAGATAATGGCTGTTTTATCCGCAGTGAAGTACATCCCTGCAGGAATCGCGCCCTGCAGATAATTGACGGTTCCCGGGATTTCGCTGCGGAACACAAAGTTCCGTACGTTTTCCCGGCGTTCCTCCGTGGAGCACACGATGTGCACCGTATACTCATCTTCCAGCAGGCGGCGCAGCTCATCGGCAAACAGACCCATCTGCCCGCCGAAGGTAGCAGCGGCCACCCCGGCAATATCCGCCAGTGCGGCCTGCCGGTCAATGTACTTCAGCCGTTCCGAGAACGGCGTAACGACGATGGAGCGGCGGCTCATCAGCCAGTCGGCCAGCTGCAGGGAATCCGCATAGATTTCCCGTTTCGGCAGCACGGCATCTTCCCGGCTGTCCGCCGCCAGTGACTCCCATTCCCGGTCCGCCAGATCCCGGTTCCCGCATACGCGGTCCCAGTCATCCACACAGACCACGGTGAGGTTCTTCATGTAATCCCAGAAATAGCTGGCTTCTTCCGCCGATGCCGGTGCCGGCAGTTCTGCCGGAATGATCGTTACGAAGTCCATATTCCCGACCGATCTCTGCGTCATCGGGTCAAATTGCTTGATGTCGTCCACTTCCGTATCGAACAGATCGATGCGGTAAGGGTAGTCCACCCCCGGCGGAAATACATCCACGATGCCGCCACGGACACTGAACTGGCCCTGGGATTCCACCATGGACACCCGCTCATAGCCCCGTTCCGTCAGCATTTCCCGCAGATCGCCCTCGACATCCAGGCCGACGCCGACCCGGATTTCCAGTTTTTTGAACACCTCCGGACTCGGGAGTCCGTAAACGGCTCCCATCACCGGAGCAATAAAAATGGCCCGCTCGCTGCTTCTGGCCGCCTCCAGGCACTCAATGCGCTGGTTGTTCAGCACCCGGCTCTTGGCATCAAAACGCACCAGCGCCTGCAATTCCTCAGGCAGGATATAAATGTCTGCTCCGCCGGTGAAGTAATCCAGATACTCCCGCATTTTCCGCGCCTTTTCCGCGGACGGAACCATGAACAGCATCTGGCCGCCCTGTTCCCGGTGCAGCTGTGCACAGGCAAAAGCCGTCTGACCGCCGGTCATACCGGTGGCGTAGATCACGCCGGATTCCGTTTCGGCGAAAGCTTCTTTCAGTCCTCTGATTCCCTTATATCTCATCGCTGTTCTCCGTCTTCTCTTCGGCCTGCCCTGCGTTCTATCCGCCGGCTTCCGCACCCGTCTCCTCCGGTTTTTCTTTTTTCTTTTTCTTCTTTTTCGTATTAAAGCGGTTCATCGCTTCATTCACGCCGTCCCTGATCAGGCATTCCGCCGCATCCGCTGCCTTCAGCACGGCTTCCCGCATGATATCTTTCTCTTCGCCGTGAAAACCGCTGATGACATAATGCACCGTGTCGCCTTTCCGGTCTCCGCCGATCCCGACCCGGATCCTCGGAAACGCGTCTGTCTGCGTCTGATACACTACCGATTTCATGCCGTTATGTGTGCCGGCGCTGCCCTTTGAACGGATCCGCAGCGCACCCATCGGCAGATCCAGGTCGTCATAGATGACCACCAGATCCTCCGGATCAATTTTGTAAAAATCCACGATCTCCCGCACGCTCTGCCCG
The DNA here is from genome assembly GCA_017534025.1 of Bacillota bacterium. Taxonomy (GTDB): domain Bacteria; phylum Bacillota; class Clostridia; order Peptostreptococcales; family Anaerovoracaceae; genus RUG708. The sequence goes on along the minus strand of JAFWDF010000077.1, from coordinate 3,460 downwards.
CTGAGATTCATGTACGTCTGCGGCTTCAGCAGGATGATTTTTTCGCCGTTCAGGAAACCTTCGCCGTACAGTCCTTTGAATTTTATCTTCTTCACGCTGATCCCGAGCTTTTCCGCCAGACGGTCCAGCACCATAAATCCTATATTGTGCTTGGTATTCTCATATTCTTTGCCCGGATTGCCCAGGCCGACTACAATCTTCATTTTCCCTTCCCCTGTTGATTTTTCTGCACGCAAGCTATGCCGCGGATTTACATCCCCGGCCTGTCTAAGTTGTATTCCATTTTTAAATATCATGAATTATTCCGAAATCGGCGTCGTCTTCCGGACTTCCGCATCTGAGAAGTAAGAAGGGATTGTGAAGAAATGAAGCTGCCGGACAAATCCGGTCTATCAGAGTTGAAATGTCCGGCACAGCCGGACATTTTCTTCTTTCGAACCGCAGAATGTCCAGCAGCCGGCATCCATTTCAGCAGAATTCAACTTCGTTTCTTCACAGCCCCATTATCATTAAACGGACTTCATAAATCGGAGAACTATCCCCCATCCCTGCTACTCAAACAGTTCGCTGAGCGAAACGTTGGAGAATACTCTGCGCATGGCTTCCGCAAATACCGGTGCCACAGAGATGGTCCGGATTCTGGAGCCAAGGTTGTTTTCCTTGATCGGAACAGTATTCAGAAGAACCATTTCCTTGATCGCGGATTCTTCAATGCGTTTGAATGCCGGGCCGGAAAGGATCGGATGTGTCGCGCAGGCATAGACTTCCTTCGCGCCCAGATCCACCAGCGCGTTGGCGGCGTTGGTGATCGTTCCGGCCGTATCAATCATATCGTCCAGCAGAATGGCCGTCTTGCCTTCAATGTCCCCGATAATGTTCATAACCTCGGATACATTCGGCTTCGGTCTTCTCTTATCGACGATCGCGATCGGCGCGTCCAGCGTGGTCGCAAATTTTCTGGCTCTCGGCACACTGCCCAGATCCGGTGAAACCACTACGATATCTTTGTTAATTTCTCCGGCTACAATGCGGTCTTTGAAATGCCGCGCCAGAATCGGGGATCCCAGGAGATGATCTACCGGAACATCGAAGTACCCTTCGATCTGCGAAGCGTGCAGGTCCATGGTAATGATCCGGTCCACGCCGGCGACACTGAGCAGGTCCGCCGTCAGCTTTGCAGTAATCGGATCTCTGGCTTTTGCCTTGCGGTCCTGACGGGCATAGCCGTAATACGGAATGACCGCATTAATACGGGCAGCGGACGCCCTCTTCATGGCATCGACCATAATGAGCAGTTCCATGAGATTGTCATTCACCGGATCGCAGGTAGACTGAATGATATATACGTCTTCCCCCCGGACAGTTTCCCAGATGCTGACGGATACTTCCCCGTCGCTGAACTTGGATACCGTGCACTTACCCAGGGGCTGGCCCATGATATCCGCTATTTCCTGCGCCAGTGCCGGATTGGAATTGCCCGCAAAAATCTTGAATTCGCTGAATACTCCGTTTTTCATTTTCTTATCCTCCCGGAATATGATCCGATTTTGTATATCAACAGAACCCGCAGAACGGGTTCTCCCCCTTTATCGCTTCTTTATCACAGATGATCCTGCCGGGCAGCCGGCACGGTCATTCGCCGCGCTTCAGTCCTTTTCTCTCCACCCAGCCTTCCAGCTGCTTTTCTTCCGCACGTTCCAGATAGAGAGCGCCTGCGTGCACTTCCTTGGTAACCGTTGAACCGGCAGCCACATAGCCGTCGTCCTGTACGCTCACCGGAGCCACCAGATTGCTGTTGCTTCCGATGAAGGCCCGGTCGCCCACGGTGCTGCGGAATTTATGCTTTCCGTCATAATTGACAAATACGACGCCGCAGCCTATATTGCAGTCCGTTCCCACATCGCCGTCGCCGATATAGGCCAGATGCGAAGCCTTGGAACGGTCGCCGAAGGTGGAATTCTTGAATTCCACAAAATCGCCGATGCGGCAGTCTTCGCCGATCACGTTGCCCGGCCGCAGGTATGCAAACGGTCCGACGGTCGTCATGCTGCCCACTTTCGTTTCTTTAATGACCGAGCGCTGAATTTCCACCCGGTCTCCGATGGTGCTGTCCGTGATTTCCGTATCCTTTCTGATCACACAGCCGGAGCCGATCACGGTATTGCCCCGGAGAACAACCCCCGGCCAGATCTCTGTATCCGGACCGATCTCCACACTGTCTTCGATATACACACTGTCCGGATCGATCATCGTCACGCCCGCCATCATGTGTTTCTCGACAATCCGTCTGCGCATCACAGCGCCGGCTTTTGCCAGCTGCACACGGTTATTCACGCCCATAATAGCATCCGGATCCGCCGTCTGCCAGGCGGCGGCGCCCCGTCCGCTTTCCACGGCCATGCCGACCAGATCGGTGATGTAATACTCCTGCTGCGCATTGTCATTGGACAGTTTCGGCAGGGATTCCTTCAGAAAAGCCGCATCAAAACAGAACATGCCGGAATTAATTTCCTTTACGGCTCTTTCCTCTTCCGTTGCGTCCTTCTGCTCCACAATTTTCAGCAGACTGCCGTCTTCTGCACGTATAATGCGCCCGTACCCGGTCGGATCGTCCATCCCGGCCGTCAGCACCGTCAGCACGCCGGCAGATTTTTCATGATACGCCGCAAATTCTTTCAGCATATCTGCCGTGACAAGAGGCGTATCTCCGCATAAAACAAAAACACCGCCATCCTCAGGAAGGAACTCCGCGGCCTGCATAACCGCATGGCCGGTACCCAGCTGTTCGGTCTGAACCGCGAACTGAACATTCTCTTCTTTGAGAGCCGCTGTCACTTTCTCCGAACCATGTCCGACCACAACGATAATGTTCTCCGCGCCGCCTGCCCTTACCTGTGCGATGACGTGTGAAACCATCGGCCTGCCCATGACTTCGTGAAGCACTTTGGGCTTTTCCGATTTCATACGAGTCCCGGCACCTGCCGCCAGGATTACTGCAGTATTACATCCCTTCATATAAATCTCCAGTATTCTTCAATATATTGTATACACGCTTCAGCGCACATACTCCGTTGATATATCTCATTATAGCCTATATCCGGGGGGATTTCCATCGTATTCCCTTTTATTGCATGCACAAAAAAACGTGCTTGCCATTCCCCTGCCGGACACGTATAATATTTACAATAAAATTTCAGATTAATGGAAATCCTTTGAACGGAAGTAGTATCTCGACAATCAGAAGTCACAGCGAACCGGCGGCGGTGAAAGGCCGGTACGGAAGAAGCGGGAGAATGGATCCGGGAGGAGCCGCGGGGAATGCCCGGGACAATCGGGCTGTGTATACGCGGACGTGATTCTCACGTTACAGGGATAGGCAGTTCGGAACGGAGCTGCCGGAAAAGAGGAACGGTCCGACAGGCCGTTCGAATTAGGGTGGCAACGCGGTCTATCGTCCCTT
>JAFWDF010000076.1 GCA_017534025.1 Bacillota bacterium | reverse complement strand
TATTCATCTGAAAAGCGTCCGCCAGCTCCCCGATTTTTTCCATATATTTTGCAGCGAGCGCAGTGTTCAGCTGATATTCCACATCGGCGTCCGCAAGCTGTTCAATGATAATGGATACGTCCGCCTTGCCCCGGCGGAAATATTCCTTCACCGTCTTTTTTACCGCTTCTTCCGCAAAAGAATATTTTTTCGGGATCCGGACATTAATATCACAATACCGGTGATTGACCGAACGGATCTCCGCGAGAACGCTGCGGTTCTCATCTCTGTATTCGCCGCGGCCGAAGCCGGTCATACTCTTGATCATCAGAAAACCCCGTTCTATAAATCAATGCTTCCGCGGAACGTCAGCCCGGCGCTGCCTTCCATGAAAACTCTTCCGTCTTTGAAAGTAACGGTCACTTCACCGCCCGGCATGGTCACCCGGACCATATCACCGCAGCCGAGATATTCCCGTGCTGCCGCCGCGCTGCTGCAGGCTCCGGTTCCGCAGGCCAGTGTCTTGCCGGCGCCCCGTTCCCAGGTGCTGACCATGATGTGGTCACTGCTGATCATCCGGATAAAGTTCACGTTGGTGCGGGCCGGTGCAAATACCGGCGCATGCTCCATGTAGCTGCCGTACCGGAAAGCCAGTCTGTCCAGTGCCGGCATGCCTGCATCCGGTTCATCGATCACAATTACTGCATGCGGAACGCCGAAATGCGTGAACGCAGTCTGCATCTCTTCAATGTCATCATTACCGTCAATCTGATCCTGGTCCACTGCTACGTCAAATTGCGAAAAAGCAGGAACCGGTCCCATATCCACACGGAAGCGGGACTCCGCCTCTCCTTTTTCCAATGACTCCAGAACCTTGATCCCGTCTCCGGTCTCTACGGTAAATGTATCCTTCGTCACAATCCCGTGATCCATTACAAATTTTGCAAAGCAGCGGATCCCGTTTCCGCGCATGCCGGCTTCACTGCCGTCTGCATTGAAAAACGCCATGCGGACATCCGCCGTATCCGACGGCTCTGCAGCGATGAGACCGTCCGCGCCGACGCCGAAACGACGGTCACAGATCTTTCTTGCCAGTTCCGAATATTTTTTTACAGACCGGTCCATGTTGCTGAAAAGAACAAAATCATTGCCGGCGCCCTGATATTTCAAAAAATCCAATTTGTAATTCACCTCGATTATGTTATCATTTTTTAGATATCCGGCTGCCGCATACGCAAAGCCGAAACGAATTAAAATTCAGTCAAAATATTATACACCTATTGAAATTGCTTATCAATCAAAAAGTCTGCCGCCGCCTCCGGAAGAGAGCCTTTTTCTGCCGGAGTACAGGGTGGGCGGCAGCCAAGGAGTCATTTGTATGGCATATGACGGTTTCGTGGTCACCGCGGTGACCCGGGAATTAAATGATCGCCTTTTGAATGGAAAAATAGACCGGATTTACCAGCCAGCGCCGGACGAACTGGTACTTCACGTCCACAGCGGAGGCGGCAAATACCGTCTGTTCATTTCCGCCAATCCCAGCCACGCAGGGATGTACCTGACAGAAGAAAAAGAATCCAACCCGCCGAATCCGCCGGCCTTCTGTATGCTGCTGCGCAAACACCTGCAAAGCGCCCGGATCCGGTCCGTGCAGCAGGTGGATTCCGAACGGATCATTCAGATTGACACCGATGCGACCAACGAACTCGGGTTTCAGGTCCGCTTCCGGCTCATTACCGAAATCATGGGCAAACACAGCAATATTCTGCTGGTGAACATTGAAACCGGAAAAATCGTGGATTGCATCAAGCGGCTTTCTCTGGACACGAACCGCTACCGCCAGACGCTGCCCGGCGTCAGCTACGTTGCCCCTCCTTCCCATGGAAAGCGTTCGTTTTTCAATCTGGAAAAGGAGGATTTCGTGCAGGCCATGCAGGAAGCCGGACGGTCCCCGGAAAAGAATCTGGTTTCCTGTGTGCAGGGAATCAGTCCCATGCTGGCTTCCGAACTCTGTTTCCGGGCCTCCTATAAATATGGCAATGATTTCAAAACCGAAGAGCTCTGGGAAGAACTCACGGCCGCTGTTCTGGAAATCCGGGAAGGCGAACTGTTCCCCGCTGTCTACAGGGACCGGGAAGGAACACCGAAGGAATTCCACGCGCTCCCCATTACGATGTATGCGGATAATTATGAATCCGAGCCATTATCCTCGATCAGCGCCGCCTGCAGCACATTCTTTGAAGGCCGGGAATCCTCCAACCGGATGCACCAGCGCTCTGCGGACCTGCGGCACAGCATCAATACTTCCCTGAGCCGTATGCTCCGCAAAAAACAGAACCTGCAGGAGGATCTTCTGCAGGCCGAAGATTCGGAAAAATACAGACTGTACGGCGAACTGCTGACAGCCGCCATCCATCTGGTACCGGCGGGCGCCACGTCCGCTTCCGTGCCGAACTATTACGACGGCAGTACCATGGACATCCCCCTGGATCCCCGCTTCAGCGCGGCGAAAAATGCCCAGCTGTATTTTAAGAAGTACGGAAAATCCAAAACCGCTATTGTGGAAAAGAAAAAGCAGCTGGAAGAAAACGATCTGGAGATCGACTACCTGGAATCCGTGCTGGCCATGACGGAGCAGGCATCGACATCGGAAGATCTGGACGACATCCGCGCCGAGCTGATCGACAACGGCTATATGAAGCTGCGGAAAAGTGCGGTCCGGAAGAAAAAGAATAAATCAACCCGCACCGCTACACCACTTCCAGCGGATTGGAAGTGCTGGTCGGCAGGAATAATATTGAAAACGACATCCTGACGTTCCGGCAGGCTGCACCGACCGACATCTGGCTGCACACCAAGGATTTTCACGGTTCCCATGCGATCCTGTTCACAAAAGGGCAGGAACCGTCTGCCGAGGACATATACGAAGCGGCTGCCATCGCGGCTTACCACAGCAAGGCCAGGCAGTCCACCAACGTTCCCGTGGACTATGTTAAAGTCCGGTATGTCAAAAAACCGAACGGCGCACGTCCGGGCTACGTAATCTTTACCCACAACAGCACAGTCTGGATCGACCCGGCGCTCCCGAAGCACTGAGAACCGGTCCGGAACGCTCCGGCGCAGGACGCATCCGGTCAGGAGCCGGTCAGATAAATACTCTGAAACAAAAAGGAGCGGATGGAATCCCGATTGGATTTCATCCGCTCTGTGTTTTACTGTTCTGAATTTGTTCTCTTCTATGCCGCCTCTTCCAGAAGTCAGCCCCTTAAAAACAGCCGTTTACCGGTTGTCCGGCATCCTATTTGCCCAGTGCTGTCACAACAATCGCGCAGACAAAGAAGATGATCGCGCAGACCGTGGTGATTCTGGACAGGATCGTTTCATATCCCGAGCTCTTCTTCTTGCCGAATAACTGCTCTGCGCCGCCGCCGATGGAACCGGACAGGCCAGCGCTGTTGCCGGACTGGAACAGGATGCTCGCGGTCAGAACGATCGCGGAAATGATCATCAGAATGGAAAGTGCTAATTTCAAGACGGTTTCCTCCTTCATTACTATGCACAGCGGGCTGCCCCGCAGATTCAATCAATGTTCAAGGCCGGACATAACCGGCCTATCTGAGTTATTTTAGCATAGTGAAGATTCAATGACAAGCTATTTCTCGAATGCCGGTGAAAAGAATACCGGTTTACTGTTTGATATTGTAGAAGCTTTCGATGCCTCTGTACTGTGCGGTATCACCCAGCAGCTCCTCAAGGCGCAGCAGCTGGTTGTATTTCGCGACACGGTCCGTTCTGGACGGTGCACCGGTCTTGATCTGGCCGGCATTGAGTGCTACAACCAGGTCGGCAATCGTCACATCCTCGGATTCGCCGGAGCGGTGGGAAACCACTGCCGTATAGCCCGCCTGCTTCGCCATCTCAATGGCATCCAGGGTTTCTGTCAGCGTACCGATCTGGTTAAGCTTGATCAGAATGGAATTCGCCACACCCAGACGGATACCCTTATTCAGTCTTTCGGTATTGGTTACGAACAGGTCGTCGCCTACCAGCTGGATCCGATTGCCCAGTTTTTCCGTCATCAGGGCCCAGCCTTCCCAGTCTTCTTCTGCCAGGCCGTCCTCGATGGAAATGATCGGATATTTGTCACAGAGTTCTTCATAGTATGCTACCATTTCCTCTGCGGTCTTCTTAACGCCTTCGCCGGCAAGATCGTAGATCTTTGTTTCCGCGTCATACATTTCCGTAGCCGCTACGTCCATGGCAATGCGGATGTCTTCGCCCGGCTTATATCCGGCCTTCTCGATCGCTTCCATAATATTAGCGATGGCGTCGGCATTGGACGCAAGATCCGGCGCGAAACCGCCTTCATCGCCGACAGCGGTGTTCAGGCCCTTGCCCTTCAGAACCTTTCTGAGATTATGGAATACTTCCGCGCACATACGAAGCGCTTCCCGGAAGCTGCCGGCGCCTACCGGCATAATCATGAATTCCTGGATATCCACATTGTTGTCCGCGTGCTTGCCGCCGTTCAGGATGTTCATCATCGGAACCGGCAGTACCTTGCCGTTTACGCCGCCGATGTACTGGAACAGAGGAAGTCCCAGGGATTCCGCTGCCGCTCTGGCCACCGCCAGGGACACGCCCAGGATCGCGTTGGCGCCCAGCTTGCCCTTGTTCGGTGTTCCATCCAGCTCGATCAGCAGTTTGTCGAGGCCGATCTGATCGAACGGATCCAGACCGATCACTTCGTCCGCAATGATATTATTAACATTATCAACAGCCTGAGTAACCCCTTTTCCCAGATATCTGGAATCGTCGCCGTCCCTGAGTTCTACAGCTTCAAAAGCGCCCGTGGACGCGCCGGAAGGAACGATCGCGCGGCCCATGCTGCCGTCTTCCAGATACACTTCTACTTCTACGGTCGGATTCCCTCTGGAATCCAGGACTTCTCTGGCAATTACATCTTCGATATAAGACATTTTCAACCTCCTGTGTGTCATACACTGAATCGAATATATGCATTATACCACGATTCCGCACATACGGATGATATATCTTTGCCTGCGCATAAAAAAAGGACGGAGCCATACGGCCCCGTCCGGGTCATTGCCCAGCAGATCACTGCTGTCAGCCGAGATAACGATACAGGAAAGTAACAATCTGGGAGCGTTTGCAGATCAGATCCGGGCCAAAGATCTTTTCATCCATGCCCTTGGTAATGTTCTTTTCAACCGCCCAGAGAACCGCGTCGTAATAGTAAGCGCCGGAGGCAACATCTTCAAACGGATTGTCCGGCTTTTCCGCCTTCTCATTTTTCACTCTGCTCAGGAACGTCACTGCCTGGCCGCGGGTTACCTTGGTATCCGGCTCAAATGTATTTGCGCTCATACCCTTGGTAATGCCCTGTTCCACCGCCCAGAGAACGGCGTCCGTATAATACTGGTCCGCCTTGACATCCGTAAACGGATTCGTTTTATCCTTCACTTCCGGTTTACCCATGGCTCTGTACAGGAACGTAACCATCTGACCGCGGGTGCATTCGCCGTCCGGGCCGAAATGGGTTTCATCAATGCCGTTGGTAATGGCCTTTTCTACAGCCCAGTAAACTGCATCACAGAAGTAGATGCCTTCCGGTACATCCTCGAACTTCTGCAGCTCCTTATATTCGATCGTCGCCGTAAGCGGCAGGTAATTATCACTCGATACTTTGACCGTATAGGTGGTTCCGCTTACTGCAGCTTCCGTCGTTACGGCTCCGTCTTTGATTTCCGCACTGTCCGCTATTACCACAGGCGTTTCCCCTCTGCCGACTCTGCTCTGAATCGTTACAACAGGGTTTTCAATATCTTCCGGCAGACCGCTCAGGGTAACTTTTGTGCTGCTTTCAAAAGCGGCTGCCAGCTCGGACGCGGCTTTTTTCTTTATGCTGATTTCCATCGGGAAATCAATTACGGTTTCCGGGGTATAATAACGGATATTTTTGATCTTCTTATCCGCAAAATCTGCAGCGCTTCCGCCCAGTTCCGTAGCTCTCCAGATTTCAGCCACATGATGGAGACCTATTTTGCTATTATCTTCGAAGGTAACAACCACTGCGCTGACCGCCTGGCCGGTTTCAATGCCGGCGGTGTTGCTCAGTACGATTTCCACATCCGTATGGTGAGCATTTTCATTCACTTCGCCGGAAGCGTCCGCCACACTTGGCACTCTGCCGCTGACTGCGCTGAAGATTTTCGTACCATCTTCCGCCACGGTCAGCTTCTTAAAACGGGCCGGCTTTGCCGACAGCTTGTAGTACGCGTAATCTTCATTTTCAAAGAGCGCATCCTTTCCTTCATAGGCAGTGGTGGTTTCCCCGCCGCGGCCGGAAACCGTGATTTCCACCTTATCACTGTCGGTGACTTCTTTGAAATCCTTCAGAACGGCTGTATCAGCCACAAAGACCGGATAAATCACACCGGAAATATCCGAGCCGTCCGCATTCTTATGATAAGAACCGGCAGCCAGAGTGCCGCGTGTCTTGCTCTTTGTCGCAGAAGCCAGTGCGTCTACCTGCGCGTCAGATTCACCCAGTTCCGCCTTGTAGAAGTCCGCGTACGGAATATTCATTAAGACATATGCAGCTCCCGGAATCGGGATTTCCGTGCTGTAATCCACAATGCTTCCGTCCTTCATGAAATATCTGATCCTGCTGATGGTTTCCCCGCCCAGATCCAGATCGCCGAGATCCCAGCCGAGTTCCGTACCTCTCCAGATATTTACGACATGATGCATTGCATAGGAACCCTTTTCCGTCGTCACGATCACGCCGCTGACATCCGCCGCTGCGATTTCCGCTCCGCTGAGTTTAATCTCAATATCCGTATGGTTGCCGCCGGCCTCTGCCGTGCCGGTTACGGTACCGGTTTCCGCCGTACCTGCTGCCGCACCGAAGCTTACTGTGCCATCTTCTGCAATATTGAGTTCTTTATAAGATGCCGGGGCATCCTTCAGTACATAATAAGAATAATCCGGGCTTTCCTGCAGTGCCATTGCGCCTTCCAGCGTCTTGGTCTGCATGGTGCCTCTGACATTCATTTCATATTCGACCTTATCCGCGTCGGTCACTTCCTTCGCGCCCTTTGCTTTCAGCGCCGCGAGCTCTTCCGCAGAGGCTTTGACCGGATAGGTGGATCCGGCGATCCCTTCGGTTTTTACAGCCTCTTCACTCTGGTGGTAGGAGGCGCCATTCACATTGACATTCCTTGCTTTGCCGTTCAGAGTTGCGGAAGCAATGGAGTCCACACCCGTGTCCCCCAGTTCTCCGGCATAAAACTGAGCATACGGAATATTCATCAGAACGTATTCATCGGCATCTGTTTCCGCCGCCATGACCGGACAGCCGGGCAGGGTCCCGGCCAGCAGCGCGGCTGACAGAAACATGGATAATACTTTTTTCATAATTCCCCTTTCCTTTCCATAAACACACAATTCCAATTCAAAAGGTTAGATTGAACTAACATCATGATCTGAAAAAAGGCGAAGCATCTCTACATCATGAGCTCCGCCAATTGATGCACTGAGTTAGTTTTTTCTAACGTCTATAATATACCATACGGGAATTCCGGACGCAATTACTTTTTGATGCACCGGCTCTGCTTACCGGGCCCTATTTGTGGTATTATTAATGCAGTATCTTTGGAAATCCGCTTTTTTCCGGGTTCCATCAACAGGGGGTATTGAAATGGCGACTTTCACAGCCAGTCCGGCGGTCATTAAACAATGGAAGGATATGGAGAAAAAAGAGCTTTCCTTCCTGGAAAAGCAATACGAAGACGGGATCGCTGCCATCAGCGGCAGCATTAATAAAAAAATTCCCGACAAATTTGAAGGGACGCTGAAAACCATGTTTTCAAAAGCGTTTGCACTGGTCTTTGAAAAAGGTACCGCCGTCATCGAAAAATCCTATTCGAAGGACCGGCATAATGAAAAATATCTGAAAAATTCTTTCATGCATTCCATACGGGACAACGCGAGAACCATGTCGGCGTTTTCCCGGCACGCTGGCCTGACCCGCGCAAAGAACGTGCTGATCTCCGGTGTGGAAGGCATCGGCCTGGGAGTATTCGGTGTCGCTTTACCGGATATCCCGCTCTTCACCGCCATGATCATGAAGAGCGTTTATGAAACTGCACTGAGCTATGGATACGAATACGAATCCGATGAGGAGCGCCTGTTCATTCTGAAGCTTATCGAAACCTCCGCGCTGCACGGAGAAGAGCTCTTCCGGTCGGACAAGGAACTTAACCGCTGGATTCACGCCGGCAGACCGCTCAATCGCACCATGGAGGAACAGATCACTGCGGCTTCCGATGCCCTGGCCATGGATCTGCTGACTTCCAAAGCGATACAGAACATCCCGGTGCTGGGTGTACTGGGCGGATCGTACAATGTGATTTTCATTAATAATCTGACTGCGTATGCAGATCTGAAGTATAAACGGCGCGTTCTGTTTTCCAAAATGACCCGGGGCGAAGCGGACAGCAAGTCCGGCACACCGGGCCGTAAGAAACAGGCTCTGCCGGAAGAAGAACGGCTGCTGCACGACTGAGAATGGAAAAACCGGGAGTTCCCGCGCGAAATACCCGCGCGGAAGCTCCCGGCTTCTTTTTTTATTTCAAAATACTTTTATTTCAGAACAGACGCGTCAAACGCAGCCAGCTTCACGAAATCGTCCGTTTTCAGGCTGGCGCCGCCGACCAGCGCCCCGTCGATATCCGGCTTGGCCATGAGTTCCGCCACATTGGAAGGCTTAACACTGCCACCGTACTGAATAATCATGGCATCCGCCACAGGCGCGCCGTATTTTTCAGCCAGCACGGAACGGATGAACGCCGCCATTTCCTGCGCCTGATCCGACGTCGCAGTTTTGCCGGTGCCGATGGCCCAGACCGGTTCATAGGCGATCACGGTCTTTTCCGCTTCTTCCGCCGTCACGTCCTCCAGCGAACCCAGCAGCATTTCCCGCACGACTTCCTGGTACCTGCCGGCTTCCCGGTCATCCAGGGATTCTCCGACGCAGAGCACCGGACGAATTCCGGCCGCTACCGCCGCCTTCACTTTCTTTGCGCATTCCCCGGAGGTTTCTCCGAAGTACTGACGCCGCTCCGAATGGCCGATAATTGTATTGCGGATGTCCAGGTCCGCCAGCATGGCAACGGACACTTCCCCTGTATAGGCGCCGCTTTCTTTATAATGCATATTCTGTGC
>JAFWDF010000075.1 GCA_017534025.1 Bacillota bacterium | reverse complement strand
TTCGGATCCCAAGAAGAAAAGAAGAAGTTAGCTGAATGTACGCAGCTGCCAGACCGAATTACGTGTTGTACGCGTGGCGAGGAACAAGGGCTATGCCCGAATGAGAAAAACCCCGCGTTCAACGCGGGGATCCTTTTTTTTACAGTTACAGTTTTACAAAATCCGGTTTCCGCTGCCGGAATACGGAGGTATACCGGAACCCCAGCGAACGCAGATACTCTTCCGCTTCTCCGAAATGATCGGCAATGCGGTCCGGTGTGTGTGCATCGGATCCGATGGTAATGATTTCACCGCCCATCTGCCGGTACATCCGCAGGATTTCCTCGGAAGGGCAGGAGCAGCGCATATTATATTTAAAGGAAGACGTATTCAGCTCAATCCCTTTCCCCTGCGGAATAATGATTTTGAAAACCTCTTCCACCAGATCCCCGTAATCGCGGAAATCGGCATCGGCCTCTGCATAGCGGGACACCAGATTGAGATGCCCCAGGCAGCTGTATCCGTCGAACCGGCGGATGTTATCCACTACGTACTGGAAATAGTCGATGAATGCCTGTCTGGGCGTTTTATCATCATAAAAATGACCGTTATAAAGCGGTTCGCCGAGCGCGCAGTGAAACGATCCGATTATATAATCATAATCATACGCTTCCGCAGCCGCTCTGCAGCGGTCCAGCTCGGTTTCCAGAATACCGATTTCCAGGCCCTTGACGATGCGGATCCGATTCGCATACACCTCCTGATTCTCCTCCAGCGCCCTGTGATACCCTTCAAAATCCGGCTCAAAGGGAAATTCCGGATCCGGATAGCCCGGATCGTAGTGATCCGTCACGGCGATTTCCGCCAGCCCCAGGCGTACCGCCTGATCCAGCATATCTGTCATAGGCGTGTCGGAATCATCCGAAAAAGCAGTATGTGTATGGTAATCGTAAAACATGTTCTATTCCTCCCGGTCCGCCGTCCGGCGGCGCATTCACCTGTTCATAATACCACAGAAAAAAGCAATTGACATCGATTAATGAAATTCTTATAATCAATATATTGGCACGCTAATGCATTACCGCAATATCGTACTAAAGTATTTTGATTTTTCAACCCGGCAGCCGGATGGCAAACTCCCTGCAGGATATGTTGAAAACGGTGTAACCATTGTATGGTTTATGGTATAATAATTCGGTATACACCGCGGCATATCAGCCATCCTTTTGCTGCCGCCGCGTAATAAAAACAGGAGATTGAAAACATGATCAGCAATTTTATCCCGGAAGGCGTAGAAGACCTGAATTACGAACAGTATGAGAGAATCACAGCCATTGAAAATTCGATTCTGGACGTATTCCGCGCTTCCGGTTTCCGACAGATAAAAACACCGACTTTTGAATATTTTGATCTTTTCGATGATGAAGGTACGGCCGTCAGCACCGAGGATATGTACAAAATAGTGGATAATGGCGGGCATCTCATGGTGCTCAAGCCGGATGCCACGATTCCGATCGCCCGTATGGTGGCTACGCATTACAAAGAAGCCTCCGGCGAGATCAAACTGATGTACAACACCAATGTGTACCGGAGCATGGATTTCCGGGCCGGCGGCAAACGGGAGTTCCGACAGGCCGGTATAGAATATTTCGGTGTCAGCTCTTACGAAAATGATGCTGAGATCATTTCCATTGCGATCCGGGCGCTGAAGGAAACCGGCTTTCATGATCTGAAGACGGAGCTGGGCAATGCCGAATATTTCAACGGACTGCTGGATGCGCTGACGGTGGAAGGTATACGCGATGCAGAGACGCAGGAAACCCTGCGGACCATGGTCGAAGCCAAACGCATACCTGCCATCGATCAGTTCTGTGAAGAGAAAAATCTCAGTGCCCGTTCCCGTCTGGTTCTCAGGGAGCTTCCGTTCCTGTACGGCAGCGTAGAGGAAGTGGCGGCAAAGGCCGCGGATCTCGCGCTGAATGACCGCATGAAAAACGCGGTCGACAGCATTATCCGTATTGCAGCAGCGCTCGGTGATGAATCTGTTTCCGCGGATATGGGGATTGTCAGCCGGTTGGAGTATTATTCCGGCATGATCTTCCGCATTTATCTCAGAAACAGCGGCGTCATGGTAGGAAGCGGCGGCCGTTATGACAGCCTGATGACCCGCTTCGGCAAGCATATCCCGGCAGCCGGATTCGGACTCAATATCGACCTTCTGTATGAAGCGGACCAGGCGGAAACAGGGGATCCGGAAGTATTGAATATTGCCCTGGGCAAAGGCCGGCTGGCGGATCTGACCATGGAACGGCTGGCGGAAGTCGGCATCGTTTTCCCGGACTATTCGAAAAAAAGCCGCAAACTGATCTTTGAGGATTCCACCGGCAAATACCGCATCATTTTCGTTAAAGCAGTGGACGTCGGGATTTATGTGGAAAAGGGCGCCTGCGACGTTGGCGTCATCGGGCGGGACACGCTTCTGGAAAGTGCCTCGGATGTCTTTGAAATCATCGACCTGCAGTATGGAAAATGCATTTTCGCGGTAGCCGCTCCGAAAGGGTTCCGCTATGACCGGAAGAAAAAGCTGCGGGTTGCCACCAAATATCCGCGTGTTGCCAAGGATTACTTCGCACAGTACGGACGGTCCATCGAAATCATTAAAATTAACGGTTCGGTCGAACTGGCTCCGCTGGTGGGCCTTTCCGATGTCATCGTGGACATCGTGGAAACGGGAAATACCCTGCGGGAAAACGGTCTGGAGGTCGTGGAGCCGATTACGGATATCAGTGCCCGCTTTATTGTCAACCGGGCGAGCATGAAGACGAAAGAAAATCCGGTTTCCGAATTGATGAATCTTCTGAAAGAAAGGAAATGATCTTATGCAGATCGTAAGGATAAAGAAAGGCGAGGAGTCCCGCGCTTCTGCCTTATTAAGCAACCGCACGGACAGTGATTTTGAACAGGTCGATGCGACGGTCCGTGAAGTGATTGAAACGGTGCGGGCAGAGGGCGATGCTGCCGTCCGCCGGTTTACGGAACAGTTTGGCGGAGCGGCACAGGACATTCTGGCGGATTTCCGTGTGTCGGAGGCGGAAATGGAGGAAGCCTGGGCTGCAACAGAAGACCACGTGAAAGCAGCCTTTGAAGAGGCGGCTGCCAACATCCGTTCATTCCATGAACACCAGCTGCAGGAAACCTGGACTTATGAAAAAGAAGGCGGCATTATGCTGGGACAGCTGATCCGGCCGATCCGGCATGTCGGCGTGTACATTCCGGGCGGCGCGGCGCCGCTTTCCTCCACGGTGCTGATGAATATCATCCCGGCAAAAATTGCCGGCTGCCCGCGGATCGTGATGTGTTCCCCGGCCGGCAAAGACGGAAAGATGAATAAGTATATTCTGGCGGCGGCGAAGATTGCCGGCGCCGATGAAATCTACCGGATCGGCGGCGCACAGGCCATCGCGGCCATGGCTTACGGCACGGAAACAATCCGCCGGGTTGATAAAATAACCGGACCGGGAAGCGCGTATATAGCCCGGGCCAAAAAGTACGTCTACGGTACGGTGGATATCGATATGATCGCCGGCCCGAGCG
The DNA here is from genome assembly GCA_017534025.1 of Bacillota bacterium. Classification (GTDB taxonomy): domain Bacteria; phylum Bacillota; class Clostridia; order Peptostreptococcales; family Anaerovoracaceae; genus RUG708. Next base: position 1,335 of record JAFWDF010000075.1, on the reverse strand, counting down.
AAGTGATGATTTTAGCGGACCGCCATGCGGATCCCGCCTTCCTGGCAGCGGACATGCTTTCCCAGGCGGAACATGATGTCATGGCTTCCTCGATGCTGGTGACGGATTCTGCCGACATTGCAGCAGCCACGGAACAGGAGATCGCCCGCCAGCTGCCGCATCTGGACCGGCCGGAAGCGGCGGCTTCCATAAAGAATAACGCCGCCATCTTTATTACCGAAGACCTCGACAGCGCTTTTGTCATCGCGAATGACATCGCGCCGGAACATCTTGAACTTGCACTGGAAAATGCGGAATCCTGTCTGGACAAAGTAGACTGCGCCGGCGCAGTTCTTTTAGGGCATTATTCCCCGGAACCGCTGGGAGACTATTTTGCCGGTCCGAACCACACCCTGCCGACCAGCGGCACGGCAAGATTTGCTTCTCCGCTGGGTGTCTACGATTTTCTGACCCGCACCAGCATCATCCGGTATTCCGGAGAGAAACTGCAACAGGCCAGCGGCAAGATCATTGCCATGGCGGAATCGGAAGGACTCACCGCCCATGCCAATGCGATCCGGATACGTTTTGAAAATAATTAATAAGATAACACTGAGCCATATACTATTTGGAGAATGGAAAAAATGCGCAGTTTTACAGTAACCAGAAAAACAAGAGAAACCGACATCCGGATCAAGCTGAATCTGGACGGCAGCGGAGTTGTTCACTGCCTGTCCGGAAACGGTTTTTTTGACCACATGATCCAGGCCATGGGAAAACATTCCGGTTATGACATCAGTATTGAATGCAGCGGCGACACGGAGGTGGATTTCCATCATTCCGCGGAGGATATCGGCATTGTGCTCGGTCATGCCTTTGCGGAGTGCACGAAAGACAAACGGGGCTGCAGACGCTTCGGCACCGCGTATACACCGATGGACGAAGCGCTGGTGATGGCGGCGACGGACCTGTCCAGCCGTCCGTTCCTGGTTTTCAATGCGGAACTGCCGGCAGAACGGGTCGGCAGCTTTGAAACGGAGCTGGCTGAAGAGTTCTTCCGCGCTTTTGCGATGCATGCGCAGATTACTCTGCACATCAACATGCTGTACGGAAAGAATACACATCACATCCTGGAAGCCATGTTCAAGAGCGTCGGCCGGGCTCTGGCGCAGAGCACGGAAATCATCGGTGATACTCTCCTGACAACGAAAGGAGTTCTGTAATGGTTGGCGTAATTGATTACGATGCCGGGAATGTAAAAAGCGTTATGAAAGCAGTGGAGAAACTGGGTGCGCAGACAGTCCTGACGGCGGATCCCGCGGTTCTGGACACCTGTTCTTCTCTGATTCTGCCGGG
>JAFWDF010000074.1 GCA_017534025.1 Bacillota bacterium | reverse complement strand
ATCATCGTTTACTACCTTTGAAAAGCCTAATTTGATGTAAAGTAACTCAATGAGCCTCCTTCTGCGGTCCCTTGTATTCGATGCACAGCATGGTCAGATCGTCGAACTGCTCGGCGCTCTTTACAAAGTCGTTTACAGCCTGGTGGACGTTCTTCATCGTACCAAGCGGAGAAGCAGACGGATCTTTATTCAGGGCCTCGATCATGCGGTCCGTGCCGAACAGCTCATTTGCGGAATTGGTCGCTTCAGGCACGCCGTCGGTATAGACGAAGATTTTTGCCCCCGGCTTCAGCATGAGCTCATATTCTCTGTACTTTGATTCCTCCATCCCGCCGATTACAAGGCCGTGTTTATCCAGGTACAGCTCGAAATTTCCGTCAGGCTGCTTCAGCGCAGGATATTCGTGGCCGGCGTTGGAACAGATGAGCTTGCCGGTAGACAGTTCCAGGATGCCCACCCATACAGTCAGGAACATCTCGGCTTCATTGTTGGAACAGACGGCCTGGTTTGTTTTGGTCAATATTTCCGCAGGCGTGCCGCCCAGCATTGCCACGCTCTGCAGGATGATTTTTGTTGCCATCATGAACAGAGCTGCGGGCACGCCTTTCCCGGATACATCGGCGATTACCATGCACAGATGGTCGTCATCGACCAGGTAGTAATCATAGAAATCGCCGCCGACTTCCTTGGCGGGAGTCATGCTGCCCATGATATCAAAATCGCTGCGGCCCGGAAAAGCGGGGACAATGTGCGGCACCATGCCTTCCTGGATCCGGGTTGCCAGTGACAGTTCCGCTCCGATGCGCTCTTTTTCGGCAGTGATGCGCTTCACGGTTTCCAGATATTCCACCGTCCTGTGAGAAATGCTGGCAAAGGACTGCGCCAGCTCTTCCACTTCATCGCCGGTCCTGTATTCTTCCTCCATTTTGAATTCCAGATTTGATTCACTCAATTCGGAAATGCGTTCGGCAATGGTATTCAGAGGCCTTACGATGCGTTTGCCCTGGCGGTATGCCGCGAACAGCATCAGCAGAAGCAGCCCCGAGAGGACCGCCCTCATGAGCATATTGCCCCGTGAGCTTTCTTTGTGATAGGTACTTACAGCGTCCAGCTGGATCGTGCGGTAATTCTCCTCGAGCAGACGGACGGGCTGTTCCGCGTCCGCCTGGCTGTAAGCCGCCAGCAGCGTCCATCCGACGGTCTTCATGGGAACACCGATCGCATAATAAGTATCACCCATCGCATGAATCAGGCGCACGTCGGTCTTGCCCTTCATAGCGTCAACGACCAGCTTTGCTACATCCCCGTATTCCGAATTCCGGAGATCCACAGCCTGTGAAGAATCTGTCACCTGAAAATCTCCGTTCTCTGCGGGGGCGATGATCAGATGTCCGTTCCGGTTGACTGCGCACAGAAATCCGCCCTTTTCCACTGCATTCCGGATAGCCTCCTGCATATCATTAAGGAAAATGTCTGCGCCGGCCACGCCGAGCAGAGTGCCGTCCGGAGCATAGACCGGCAGTGCACAGGTAACGCACAGATTTCCGGTACGGTAATCATACTCTACATCAGAAAAAAACAGCCGGCCTTCTTTAACTGCCTGGCGGTACCAGTAGCGGTTCGGCGCGTCATAAGAAACAAAGCTGCCGTCATCTTCGATCCAGTTTCCGGGAACGGTGTCCGCCATCAGCGTGGCGCCTTCCGGCAGTGAGAACCAGATATTGTCCGTATTGTAAGCTGTACAGACAGAAAGCATCAGATCCGTCATATTGGCCAGGACCTCGAGGCGGTCATACAGAGCGTCATTTTCCGCTCCTTCGGCAAAAAGAGCTTTCACAGACAGAACTCCCTCCAGAGAGGCATCCGGCCTCTGCCAGGATTCGCGGGGAACGCTGCCGGGATCACTGAGCAGCTTTCCGGCATAATCGCCCACCATCTGTACAGCGACCGCCCGGTCATGGAACATGTTATTCGTCACAAGGGCCTGCAGTTCGGTAGTACGGTCCATGTTTTCAACGATTACCGTATGAATGACATCCGATGTGATTCCGGTCATGGCAGAAAGCTGCCGTTCATTGGTTTCTGTCGTCAGGTTCGAAAGCATCCGGGTTCCGGCTGTCATAAACAGCATGAATGCCGCCGCAACCACCAGCATAGAAACGAGGATCAGATTCACGACCTTACTCTCAATTCCGCCAATCACAATATGTTTAAACTTTTTCATCGTTTTGTTTTCTTTCTGGATAAATATCTGGTTTTTTAATCCCGGGTATAAACATAATCAAAGATTCCCGAATGGTCAAGAAAAAAGGTTGAGAGCAATGTTGACAAAGCCATATAAGCATTCTAAAATAACAAACGATTTAAACATCTGATCAGAGGCGCTGGGCGCTGTCGTGATTTATACTGCAGCAGATCAGGTCATGATGAAATACATCATGACCTTCATTTTATATTTCAGCGGAAAGGGTATCTATGACAAAAGTTAAAGACGTACTGTACGCGCTGGACGATCTGACCAACGGACGCTGCGTGAAAGGCCCGGGAGACTGGGCGGCAGCCAACAATCCGTGGGTCGTGACCAAATCCTCCGGGATCCCCGGCAAGGCGATCGTTGAGGTTCCGGGACTGGTATTCGGAAACATGGAAGATGAAGTTCACAAGATCGCGGTCTGCATGACGCTGACGGAAAGCGTGATCGAACTTGCGGCAGCTACAGGCGTGCAGGCAATCGTGTCCCATCATCCGGTAGCAGATGCTGCCAATTCCGGGGGCGTCCTTATGAAGTAT
>JAFWDF010000073.1 GCA_017534025.1 Bacillota bacterium | reverse complement strand
GCAGTACGCGGATCCGTCGCGGCTGACGGTGCTGCCGGTCACGGATTCTACCAATCTGCGGGTTAAGGCACTGGCGCTGGAGGGTGCACCCCATGGGACGGTTGTGCTCGCCGATGCGCAGACCGGCGGCCGGGGACGGCTTGGCAGAAGTTTTGTTTCGCCGCCGGGCAGCGGGATCTATCTGTCCCTGCTGCTGCGTCCGGACCGCCCGGGGGCTTCGCTCGGGGCGGCGGTTCCGCTGATGACAGCCGCGGCCGTGGCGGTCTGTGAAGCGGTGCGCGAACTGACCGGCCGGGAAGCCGGCATTAAATGGGTGAACGATGTGTATATCGGCCGCCGGAAAATCTGCGGCATTCTGACCGAGGCGGCGGCCGACGTGGAAACCGGCAGCCTGGATTATGCGGTCGTAGGAATCGGCATCAATTTCCGTGAGAATCCCGGCGCCTTCGAAGGGGAAGTCCTGGAGCGGGCCGGCTGGATTTACGGAAAGGATGAAAAAGGCGTACGCCGCAGTGCGCTGGCCGCGGCCGTGATCGACCGCATGCTGCAGTATGCCGATCATCTGAAGGAACGCAGTTTCATTGACGCATACAGGAATTATTCTATTATTATCGGGCGGAAAATTCGCTGCTTCCGCGGGAAAGAGAGTTTTGACGCGGTAGCGGTGGACATTGACGCAGACGGCGGACTGATCGTGGATACGGCAGAAGGAAGGAAAACGCTGAGTACCGGTGAGATCAGCGTGCGTTGGAGAGATTGATGTTTAAAAATACGATGCAGGGGTAATCCATCAGTGCGGAAATTACTGCATGGAAAGAAAAAATGATAATACCGTTAATGTACTGGAAAAAATCCCTTTACATTGTGAACGGTATGATGTATTATTCGTCGGGGACGGCATTGCCCGAAAAAGAGGCGAGCCGCACTTTGGATTGATTTTTTCTCTTGGGAAGGGATCAAAGAATACAGGAGGACATCATGGAACTTACTATGCTGAAGGGTAAAATCCACAGAGTCAGAGTTACACAGGCAGCGCTGGATTATGTCGGGAGCATTACCATCGACGAAGAACTGATGAAGGCTGCCGGTATATTGGAATATGAGAAAGTACAGATTGTCGATGTCAACAACGGCAATCGGTTTGAAACATACGTTATCGCCGGAGAAGCCGGCACAGGCACGATCTGTCTGAATGGCGCGGCAGCACGCTGTGTCAGCGTAGGCGATCTGGTCATTATCATGTGCTATGCATCCATGACGCCGGAAGAGGCGAAGGATCATAAGCCAAGTGTTGTTCTGGTGGATCAGGACAATCATCTTGTCCGCGTGTGCAATTATGAGAAGCACGGTCTGCTGACGGAACAGCTGAAGGCGGAGCAGCAGAGCAACTGATGCAATGGCTTTGCGGCCCGGCGGGCTGCATGCCGGACCGGGAGCTCAGACGAACAGATTTGAATTTTTGATGGGATGCGGGGCGCACTCTTTTGAAGAGGCGCCCTGTTCTGTTTTTTGGCTGCCGGAGTGTTTTGTTAACTGGCCTGTTTTGGCGGCCCGTTTTGGCAGTACGTCTTGGCAGTCCGTCTTGGCGGCCCGTTTTGGCAGCCCGTTTTGGTGGTCCGCTGCTTTCCTTTTTTACAGGTCTGGCAGCCCGGCATTAATACCCTGGACACCAGTGGCAATGGCGTGCAAATTACGATTATTTTTACGGTTCGTTACAAACATGTTAACATTCCATGGCACTGCTTGAGTCGTTGGGAAGAATATGGTAGCATATTGCAATGTCTGAGCAGGAACAGGCCGGGCCGGAATCGGGCCGGGAGTCTCTGCTTTGCAGAATCCGGCCGGGGGAAGACGCCGGATCAGTATTACCGCATGGAAATGATATGGCCGTATGGGCCAGGTGTTAATATGGAATATAATAATAATTCTTATGATGAAAGAGAAAAAGAACGTGTGATTAATGAATTTCTGGCCAATGACGGGAGCCGCTCTTCCGGAAAGAGAAAGGGCGGACGCAGAGGCACTCTGTCCCGGATCAGAAATACGCCGTTCCGGGATAATCTGTATAATTACAGCGACGTGCTGACCGTTATTCTGATTATTGTCCTTGCTGCGATCTTTATTTTCTGGCGGGTGAATGTGCTGCTGAATTATCACAGCAATCAGCCTGCTGAGCTTTCGTCCCAGGAAACCTCTGTTGAACAGGTGGATTCCGGACAGAAGCTGGAACAGGCTATGGAGGACGATGCGGAAGAAGTGGCCTCGGAAACGGAAGGAACCCAATCTTTTGAAATCGCGCAGAATATGACGCTTCCGGAAGTTGTGGACAGCCTGTACAATGCCGGCCTGATCACAGATAAGGAAGCGTTTACGGAAGCGGTTGAGCAGGCCGGCGCGGAAGGCCAGCTGCACGTGGGCGTGTTTGATATTCCGGCCGGTGCATCGGATACGGAAATCATCGCGATCCTCACAAACTGACGGGGGGAACCGGGACAGGCAGTGCTCCTGTGCCGGTTTTATGAATAAAGAATGGGGCTGTGCAATAGTAGCGGACTTTACAAGCAATAGCGCACAGGCCCATCCTTTTTTGAAAAGTTTAAAAATTGTTCTTTACAAATTCCCGGTGATCATATACAATAATCGTTGTCAATCGGGCGCTATTAGCTCAGCTGGATAGAGTAGCACACTACGAATGTGAAGGTCGCAGGTTCGAATCCTGCATGGCGCGCCAGACAAAAACTACAGAAGTCGGAAGGCTTCTGTGGTTTTTTCATTTTTGATGGTTCGCGGCAGGAGTATGGAAGGCGGGGTGCAGGAGGAAGATCTGACGTAGCGACGGAAGAAGGGTTGACGGGGTGCCGGAAGAGCGATCTTTGAACATTCCCGGCGGCAGAGGAAGGCAAGGTCCACAGGAGTGGACCTTGGCCCCGCAATAGAGAAAAAAGGTCCAAAGATCGCGTTGGAGGAAGGGCCAGCAGGGTGCCGGAAGAGCGATCTTTGAACATTCACGGCGGCAGAGGAAGGCGAGGTCCACAGGAGTGGACCTTGG
>JAFWDF010000072.1 GCA_017534025.1 Bacillota bacterium | reverse complement strand
CTGTCAAACTGCATACCTTCCACTACGTCCAGCTCTGTCTTCAGGGACTTGGATTCTTCTACGGTAATAACGCCTTCACTGCCGACTCTGTCCATCGCGTCCGCGATCAGCTGGCCGATCACTTCGTCAGAAGCGGAAACGGAAGCTACCTGAGCGATTTCTTCCTTGCTTTCGATAACCTTTGCCTGCTTTCTCAGCTCTTCAACAGCTGTATCCACAGCGCCCTGGATACCTCTCTTCAGTTCCATCGGGTTTGCGCCGGCCGCAACATTCTTGATACCTTCCTTGACAATGATCTGTGCCAGCAGTGTAGCAGTAGTAGTACCGTCGCCTGCCGCGTCATTGGTCTTGGTGGATACTTCCTTAACCAGCTGTGCGCCCATATTCTCAAACTCATCTTCGAGGATGATATCCTTCGCGATGGTTACACCGTCATTTGTAATCAGCGGGCCGCCAAATTCTCTGTCCAGCAGAACGTTTCTGCCTTTTGGTCCGAGAGTGATCTTTACTGTATTGGCAAGCTTGTCAACACCTGCTTCCAGTCTTTTTCTGGCGTCTTCGCCGAATTTGATTTCCTTAGCCATGATTCTATATCTCCTTTTGCTTATTATTTATATTAAACTCAGTCAACAACCGCGAGAATATCGTTGTATGCGAGGATGATGTATTCTTCGCCCTGGTATTCGATTTCCGTACCGCCGTATCTCTTAAAGATGACTCTTTCGCCCTTCTTTACGTCTACCTTGATCTCATCCGTTCCCGGACCTACTTCGAGAACTTCCGCGATCTGCGGAGCTTCCTTCGCGGAGCTGGCCAGAATGATGCCGCCCTTTGTTTTTTCTTCTGCTTCGACACGTTTGATCAATACATTTGCGCCAAGTGGTCTGATCATAGTAATAATCTCCTTTCAGAAATTTATATATATTGTTGATTTGCGTTTATTAGCACTCATCCCGTTTGAGTGCTAAAGATAATTTAACGCAATTCCTCCGCCCTGTCAAGAGCGTATTTTAATTCTTTTTTTCTGAAAGATTATCTGAAAGTTCCGGATCGGCAGCCGCATGCTTCCGCGCCGGTTTCAGTCCGCGGATCATGACATTAACACTGATAATGTTAAACGCCGTCATATGGCTGACTTCCTCTGCCAGCTCCTCCTGCAGCGCCTTCACTCGTTCCAGCAGGCGTTCGCTGTAATCAAAAATACAGGCGATACTCAGAATGACCCCATCCGTCCGGATCTCGGCAGAGCATTTGAGAATCTCCCGGATGCCTTCCGAACGAGACACGACATATTCCATAATATCGATGACTGCGCTGTGTGCGATGGTGAAATTGCCCAGATAACTGTATGTCGGGCGCACCACCGTTTTTTCATCGTCCTGGAGCACTTTGCCGTTGCGTTCCAGCAGCATGCGCACCGGTATCATAAAATAGCCGGAAAACTGCTTCTGTATCTCCATGGTCGGCACGGGAATGACGTGCTTGCCGCCTTCCCGGCGGGACTGCAGCGCCGTGGAAATGGTTTCGCCGTCCACGATATCTTCTATATGAATGATCGGATCCGGAGCCGGCAGACCCAGCCGGGACGCAATCCGCTCCACCATCGCGTCCGATGTGCCGATCACCAGGATGCTCTCCGGCATTACTTCCCGGATTTTTTCCGCAACCGCCGCCCGGTCTTTCTCCTTATCGAAGATCGCCGTACGAATAGCGGTGATTTTGTTCTCATCTCTCTTGGCGGAATGCCCGGCCAGCACTGCGTTATTATAAATAAAGAGTCCGTCGTCCACCAGCGACTCAATATGGAATTCCCGGCAGATATTCATCGCCTGGTAGCTTTTCCCCGTTCCGCTTTTTCCTGATAATCCGTACACTCTCATAAGTATTTTCCTCCGCCTTTTCATTATACAGTATTCAGAAGGGCGTTGAAATTACAAAAAAGGTTAGTCGTGACCAACCTTTTTTTTGTGATATAATACATTTACAAGTAACATAAATGGATGCTTTCCCCGAAATCCTTTTTTCGGGAAACGACCGTTTGTGCCATGCTTTTATTCAGTCAGTGAATTCAATTTATGTACTATTTTTAGGAGGTCTATTCATGGCTTATGTAATTTCTGATGATTGCATCTCCTGCGGCGCTTGTGCAGCAGAATGCCCGGTTGAAGCTATTTCCGAAGGTGCTGAACATTATGAAATCGATGCTGAAGTTTGCATCGAATGTGGCGCTTGTGCCGGCGCATGCCCGGTTGAAGCTCCGAAAGCTCCTTGATCGGAATTGACGAAACCCGTTTAAAAAACGCCCGGCGGCCTAGCCGCGCGGAGCGTGAAACCATCACATAATAATTCAGCTGCCTCTGCAATCCTGCAAAGGCAGCTTTTTTTTCTGTGTAATAATGTTCTGATTTTCTATTATATAAATCTCACCCGGGCAGATTCCGCTTCTCCACCGGTTTTTTATTCCTGATCAATATGTGCAATGCGGTACACGAGTGAATTCAGTGTATCGGTAACATGTACATTGCCCACCGGAACATTTTTCGGAACCACCAGATCTCTCGGCGCAAAATTCCAAATGCCTTTTACGCCGCCCTGCACCAGACGGTCGGCAATTCCCTGTGCCGCTTCCTTTTCAGTAGTAATGATCCCGATGTCCACTTTGTTTTCTTTCAGGAAATCTACCAGATTGTCGGCATCCTGGACAACGACATCATTAATGCGCAGCCCGATGACCTTCGGATTGATATCAAACATCCCGATGATCGGGAACCCGTTCTTATAGTATTTGGTGTGATTGGCAATTGCCTGGCCTAGATTTCCGACCCCTACAATTACCATTTTATACTCCATGTCCAATCCGAGTATTGTATTAATCTCTTTGTACAGGGCCTTGATGTTGTAGCCGTAACCCTGCTGTCCGAATCCTCCGAAATTGTTCAGATCCTGCCGGATCTGGGAAGCAGTGAATCCGATCCGCTTGCTCAGTTCATTCGAAGAAATCCGCTCCACATCTTCATGCATCAGATCTTCCAGATACCGGCGGTACACTGGAAGCCTGTTTACAACGGCATCCGAAATTTTCGCTTTCATAGTTTGTAATCCCTCATAGATCTCAGGCTTATCATGTTCTTTATATCGTAGTAATTATAACAAAGAATACTGCTTTGTACAAGAAAAATGATATTCCTTAACCTTTGTTGTCCCCGGACAAACCGGTTGCAATTACAGGGATTTTAAACAAAAAAAGGCACTGCCTGCCGCAGTGCCTTTATATTGTTAAATCAGATATTTTCTTCTACAAAGTCCACGATATCTTCCACGCTGCCGAATTGTTCCGCGTCTTCATCCGGAATTTCAATACCGAATTCATCTTCAATCGCCATGATGACTTCTACCACGTACAGGGAATCGGCTTCCAGATCCTTGGTCAGGCTGGTCTCCGGCGTAATGCGGTCCGGATCGTCCACACTCAGATTTTCTGCGATGATATCCTTTACCTTTTCAAAAATGTCACTTTTATTCATACTATCCTCCTGGTAAGTCCTTTGTAAAAATTCAATCTGCATTATATGCTATTGCCACTGTAATGGCAACATAATTTTATTCTTTTTCGCAAATTAATTGGATCGTCAAAGTATTTCCGTTTCTTCCGAAAGCGCTTCCCATTCCTGAAAAAGTGTATCCATCTCTTCTTTTTTTCCGGACAGCTGCTCCGAAATGGCTGCCAGCTTCACGTGATCGCTCATCAGGCTTTCCTGTCCCAGCTGCTCTTCCATCCCGGCAATGTCCTCTTCCAAAGCAGCGATCTGTTCTTCCAGCGCCTCGATCCTGCGCTCCCGGCGCCGCTGTTTCGCCTGCAGTTCCTTTGCGTTCCGGCGCGCATCCATGCGTTTCTGCTTTTCCGCAGCCGCATCGCCTGCCGCTGCAGACCCGGCTTCGCCCGGCCCGTTTCCCGCCGCTGCAGCCGCCTGCACCGCCGCTTCTTCCGCCATACTCGCTTTCTTTTCGAGATAATAATCGTAATTGCCTTTGTATTCCGTAATCGTCCCGTGATCCAGTTCGTAAATGGAAGTCGGCACGCGGTTCAACAGATACCGGTCATGCGATACAGTCACCGATGTGCCCGGAAAATCGATCAGGGCGTCTTCGAATACTTCCTTGGACTCAATGTCCAGATGATTGGTCGGTTCGTCCAGAATGAGCATATTGGCGCCGGACAGCATGAGCTTCAGCAGAGACAGCCGCGCTCGCTCCCCGCCGGACAGCACACTGACCGGTTTGAAAACGTCATCCCCCCGGAACAGGAATTTGCCCAGCAGGCCCCGCAGTTCCCGGTCATCATACTGCTCATAGGCGTCCCGCATTTCTTCGATCACGGTTCCCGACTCGTCCAGCATGGACTGCTCCTGATCATAGTACCCGAATACGATATTATGGCCGACCTTGATAAAGCCGGCATCCGGACGGATTTCCGACAGGATCATTTTCAGAAGGGTGGATTTGCCGGCTCCGTTCGGGCCGATCACACAAATGCGCTCTCCCCGCTTGATGTCAAAATTGACATCCGTCATCACCTGCCGCGCAGTCTCTCCCCGGCCCAGGGTTTTGGCAACCCCTTCCGCGTGCAGCGTATCATTGCCGCTGACAGATTCCTGACGGAACTGGATCTTCATCCTGTCCGCCGGTCCTGCCGGACGGTCCAGCCGTTCCGTGCGCTCCAGCATTTTTTCTCTGGACCGCGCACGTTTCGCCAGCTTTTCAGTGCCTCTCTGTTTAAAGCGCCGGATCATGTCCTCCTGCCGGCGGATCTCTGTCTGCTGCTTTTCAAAGGCCTTCATCTCACTGGCGAGGCGGGCCTTCCGCTCCGCGGCGTAGAAGGTATAATTTCCTTCATAAATCCGCAGGCGGCCGTTGTTCAGTTCAAAAATCCGGTTCACTGTATGATCCAGAAAATACCGGTCATGGGATATGACGATAACCGTGCCGGGATAGCCCCGAAGATATTGTTCCAGCCAGCGCAGCGTATCGATATCCAGATGGTTGGTCGGTTCGTCCAGAAACAGTACATCCGGCTTCCGGAGAAGCTGTACGGCCAGTGCCAGCCGGGTTCGCTCCCCGCCGGACAGGGACGATGTATTTTTACCGAATACTTCATCCGGAAAATGCATGCTCCGCAGCACACCCTGAATCTCACTCTGGTAGCTGAATCCGTCTCTGCGCAGGAACTCCTGCTGCAGACGGTCATATTCCCCGAGCATCTTTTCCAGAGCCGCTTCGTCATGTTCCGGACCGGAAGAAAAGGCCGCAATTTCTTCTCCCAGTTCCCCGATCCGTTTTTCCATTGCCCGTACATCGCTGAAAACGGCGAGCATTTCTTCATAAATTGTCTTTTCCGAAGAAAACAGATCATTCTGATGAAAGAATCCGATCACCGTGTCCGCCGCGGCATAAACAGACCCCTCTTCGCACCCGGTTTCGCCGGCCAGTATTTTCAGCAGGGTACTTTTTCCCGCGCCGTTCGGGCCGACCAGCCCGATCCGGTCGCCTTTATTTACACTGAACGACACATCGGAAAACACGTCTTCCACACCGAAGGATTTCTTCAGATTTGCAGCGGATAATACAGTCATAAAAAACCTCTGCTAAAGCATTAACAACCCTGCTCAGTCAACAATCTCAATCTGGCAGCTGGCCATCGTTGCCAGTGCCGCTTCATGCGCCTCCGGCGTCACCCCTGCACAGCAGGAACGGACCACACGAATCGGTGTTTCCGGCAGCAGCGCCTTGAGCAGCAGCGCGTTGGACACGACGCAGATATCGGTGCAGAGTCCGGCCATGGTAATCATCGCCGGCACATTTCCGCCCATAATACGGTCGGTAATCATGCTGGCCAGTTCCAGCGACCCGAAGGACGGTTTGTCCACGATCTCGGCATTGCCTAGCATGACGGCAATGTCCGGATGGATCTGCCAGCCGTACGTTCCTTCAATACAGTGCTCCACAGGCAGATTTCTGCCTTCCTGTGTCTGCAGATAGTCTTCCTGATGGGTATCCCGGGTAGCGTAAACATTATCCGGATCATACCGGCCGATCAGTGCTGCCACTTTATCGACGATCTGTACAGCCTCCGGTGTTCCCAGGGAACCATTGATGAAATCGTTCTGCATGTCGACGACCACCAGTAAATCCAGTACATTATTTTCCATTGCTCTTTCCGCGCTCCTCTGCGAAACAGCGGGCGCTTCTCCTTTCTCGGTTCTCTATGAATACTCTGCAGAGAGTTTTTTCCGGTCGATTTTGCCGTTGGCATTGTGTGGCAGCGCATCCAGATGGATGAAGCGGCCCGGCATCATGTAGGAAGGAATCTTCTCCGCCAGCGCCGCACGCAGGCTCTTCTTTTCGATTTCCGCGCCGTCGTAGCAGAACACGATGCGTTTCCGGCTGTAATCATAGAAGCAGACACAGTCCCGGATCTCCGGAATGCCGTACCCGGCGGTTTCGATTTCGCCCAGCTCAATCCGGTATCCCATGTGCTTGATCTGATTGTCCCGGCGGGACAGGTAGATGAGATCGCCCTGTTCGTTATACTTCACCAGATCGCCGGTCCGGTAAATCCGGTCGGGATATTTCGCCTGCAGCGGATTCTGCACGAACACCTCCCCGGTCTTTTCCGGATTGTTATAATAACCTGTCGCCAGGCAGCTTCCCCGCAGGCAGAGTTCTCCCGTTTCTCCCGGTGCCGCTTCCCGGCCGTCTTCCGTCAGCAGGAGCGCCGTGGAATTGGCGATCGGCTTTCCGATCGGCATCGGTTCTCCGGCCGGTTCCGTACCGTCACAGATATATCCCGTACAGACAAAGGTTTCCGTCGGTCCGTAAAGATTGGCAAACACAGTGTCCGGCAGATGTTCCATCCAGTAATCCAGATTTCTTCTCGGCAGAACCTCTCCGGCGAACATCACAGTCTGCAGGTATTGCGGCAGCCCGGAGCGAAACGCTTTCAGCGCCGCGAAAATACCCATGGCCGAAGGCACCCAGAGTATGGAAGAAATCTTTTTTTCGTTCATGAATTCGATCAGCCGGGCCGGGAAACTGAACAGTGCCGGCGGGATGATCACCAGAGTGCCGCCGAAATAGAACGCCCCGTAGGTATCATGCATGGAGATGTCGAAATAAAGAGGCGCCTGGTTGCCGATCACAACCTCGCTGTCCATGGAAAATGTTTCTTCCAGCCATTCCGCGTAATTGATAATGACCCTGTGGCTGACCAGAACCCCTTTCGGCACACCTGTGGAACCACTTGTGAACAGCACGTACAGAGGATCCGTTTCGGTACAGCCCGACAGAATCCGGTCCACGGACTCCTCCCTGCCGGGATGCTCCGGCAGAGCCAGCAGCTCTTCCATGGTCTCAATGCGGGCCGCTCCCGCAAACTGCTCTGCTGCCGCACGATGCGCTTCATCCGTCAGAATCACTTTCGGATCCGTCACGGAGAGAATCGCACGGATTCTGTCCGGCGGCATTTCGCTGTCCAGCGGACAGTAAAAATTGCCGCTGTACAGTACGCCCTGGAAAGCCATAATACTTTCCGCGGTTTTATCCAGGAATACTGCAACCGGTTCCCGTACGGCCTGTACCCGTTCCGCCAGCGCTGCGCCGATCCGGCGTGCGCCGCTGCGGAGCTGCCGGTAGGTCAGTGCGGTACTGCCGTCATCCACAGCCGTTTTATCCGGAAAACGGGCTGCGGAACGTTCCAGATATTCCACTACACTGCGCGTCATCATTTACACCTGCTGATACTTTTCCACCACCGCAACGATGGCATCCAGAGAGTCAAAATTCTCCGGCACAACATCCTCCACCGGGATCTCGATATCCAGTTCATCGTAGATCTCGGAAATCAGATTCAGAATCGTAAACGACGAAAGAATCCGATCCTCCACAAGACCGGTACGGCCTTCGATTTCTTCATCCGGAATCAGATCTTCCAGAATTTCCAGAATTTTTTCACGCATAACAGTTCTTCCTCCTGCAACAGCCGGACGGACGGCCATTCCGCCGGCGGCGGAACAGACCGTTTCGTCTAAAATAGAATTACCTGATAATATGTCCGAAAACCTGTGAAAAGGCACGGGCGCTGTCCCCGTTCATATGGCCGTCATAATCGGCAAACAGATCGGTTGAATGAGGATACGCATTATAATAATCGGTATTAAAATTATAAAAGTCCACGCCTTCCTCTGCAAAAAATGCATCGAAATACTCCCACGCCAGCGCAAACTGTTCCGGATCCCGGTCCAGGGTCACATCCGGAAGCGGCATGACCGCAGCCAGGATGTCGATGTCCTGTGCTCTGCAATAAGCAATGAGCTTCGACAGATAGGCGGTATTGCGCCGGAGATTCTCTTCATTTCCTTCAAAGGTAAAGCCGTCATAAGAGGCAAAGTTCTCCTCTTCGACCGGATATCGTTCTATAAATCCGTTTTCATGATATTCCTGCGCTTTTCCCTTGAAATAGGAAATATCATAATCTCCCGTCAGCTTCCGCGTCAGGGTTTCCTTCACCCGGGGGATCTCGTACAGCAGCGAGTACTCATAAGGCGCAAACAGGGCGCTGCGAATGTCGCAGTTCCGCATGGCGTCCGCAAAATACTGCAGTTTAGCCAGTGATAAAGGAAACTCATGATGAAACAACAGATAATTGTTGCCCGGTTCCTTCTCCGTGGCAAAATACCCGGGGTCCACTTCAAATACAATCAGTTTCGGCTTGTTTTCCGCCGCCATGAGTTTGGTGATGTAATAGGCGTCTACAGGATATTCACCGCCGACGCAGAGATTGTGCCCGGAGCGAAGCGGTTCGCCGTCCCGGACCACACTGCCGGCAATCCGGTCCGGATCCAGATCCATTTTCCCGTTGGAGGTTCCCAGGATCACCAGATCCTGCTGTTCGGACGTCACAGCGTGAATGTCATTGCGCATGAACGTGCACGGATACAGCATCAGGTCAAGAAGAACCAGCAGCAGCGCAGCGGCAATCAGGAACAGGATGAGCACCTTCGCCGCTTTCTTTCCGTCAGAACTGTGCATAGATGAACCCCCTTCCCGCAGACTGCGGCCCCAGTGCCAGAACAGCGAGCAGGAGCAGCAGGAAAAGCAGCACCTGCAGCGCGACTGGAGCTTTCAGCACATCCGCCTCCGGATCAGCACCTCTCTCCTTCCACAGACTGACGCAGAACAGAATCAGGCAGCCGCCCAGCAGGATGCCCAGGGCGTACGGCGTAAAATCCGTGCCCAGCTTTCCGGCCGGTATGGTCAGAAACAGAGACGGATCAAATGCCGTGACCGAATACCGCATCATTTTCAGCGCTTTGGACAGCGATGTCACGCAGTCAAAATACCAGGAGATATTGATCAGCGCGAAGGTGCGCAGGATCATAAACAGATGCCAGCCCTTTGATTTATCATTAATATGGAGGGCCTTTTTCCAGATCTTATATCTGTTTTCCATTAAAACGGAAAACGCGATAATCACACCGTTGTAAATACCCCAGCCGATATTTCCCCAGGTCGGGCCGTGCCAAACGCCCACCAGGAAGAATACAATGAGATTGGCCAGGCAGACAGGAATGGTCCGTCCGACTTTTTTCCCGAACGCCTTCTTGGTTTTTTTGCCGAATTTCTTCATAAATCCGGACAAGGTCAGCGGATAGAATACATAATCCCGCATCCAGGAGCCCTGGGTGATATGCCAGCGCTGCCAGAAATCCGTAATGGAAACCGAGAAAAACGGCTGCCGGAAGTTTTCTTCCATCCGGATAGAAAACATGGAGGCAACGCCCAGCACGATATCGATCCCGCCGGAGAAATTGCCGTACAACTCGACGGTGTACAGAAGCACGCCGAACAGCGCGATTCCCGCCAGCCCGTCCGGATCCGCAAAAATGGCTTCCCGGTAGACGGAGGCCCACTCCGCCAGCACCATCATTTTAAACAGCCCCCACAGAATGCGCAGAAGCCCCCTGTGGATGTTGGCCCAGTCAAAATCATGGTTTTCATAAAGCTGTCCCGCCAGCTGTCCGTACCGGCTGATCGGGCCCTGTACCATGTACGGGAAAAAGACCAGAAACAGAGCCAGCCGGAACAGATTGTTCTCGCAGCGGCTTCGCTGCCAGTACACATCCAGCAAATAGCCGACCGACTGGAACGTGTAATAGGAGATGCCCAGCGGCAGCAGCAGTTTCAGATGCGGCAGGCCGGCCGAAAGCACTCCGTTGATGTTATCAATAAAGAAATTGGTGTATTTGAGAAAGGCGAGCATGCCGAAATTCAGCAGCATGGCGATAATGAGTATCCGCCGGCTGCTCTTTTTCGCAGACGCCATCGCCGCTCTGCGATCCTCTTCATTTCCGGCCGCTTCATACAGAGCGCCCATCCTGACCGCCGCGGTATACGTGACTCCCACGGCGAAAACCAGGAACAGCACCGGCTGTATCCCGTATGACAGATAAAAAAGCACACTCATGCCAAATAATACGGCACTCTGTGCTTTCCGGGGCAGCAGATAATACAGCAGCAGCGCGACCGTCACAAATACCGAAAACATGATCGATACTAACGACATACCGTTTTTTCTCCCGAATCCGCAAAATTCCAGGCAGCCGATCAGGGATTAGCCGCCTGGAAATCAGACAATAATTAATTCACTTGCACAGACCGTTTTACCAGGTCAGACCATCTTCTACACAGCCGTCATCGCCGCCATCCGAGGAACCGCCGCCGTCGGAAGAACCGCCGCCATCCGAGGAGCCGCCGCCGTCAGAGGAACCGCCATTATCCTGAACCGGATCATCTACAACGCCCGGCGTATCGGACTGGGAAGGTCTATTCGAGCTGCCGGAATTCTGCTTCTTTTTCTGCTGATTATTCGCGTTGCTCTTTTCCTGGTTCTGCGCTTCCGCCTTCGCCTTTTCCTCAGCCGCCTTCTTAGCCGCTTCTTCTTCTGCAGCCTTCTGTGCCGCTTCTTCTTCTGCAGCCTTGAGCTGTTCCGCCGTAGCGATCTCCGCTTCCAGCGTATTTACCCATTCGCCGTTTTCTTTGCTGGAATATTCCATATAGGCCACGTCACCGGCAGACAGGAGAATCAGGCCATCCTTCAGATCCTCAAACGGGAACGCATGCAGATCGTATTCCTTATCATCATCGGTCTTGAAGCGAACCGTATACTCCGTCGTCAGTTCTTTTTCCTCCGGCTGTGCTTCCTCATCGGATACAGCCGCCGGTTCCGCACCGGTCTCTTCTTCCGCACCGGCAGGAGCATACAGCAGGTTGACCTGTTCGTCCGCTGTGATCGGCTTTTCGCCTTCCAGCAGATTCAGCGGTTCAGCGTCAACGGAGGATTCTTCGGAATCACTGTCCGACGACAGCACGCTGAGGGCGATGATATTTTTGCCCGTGCCGTTGGTGAGGTTCACAGAATATGCATTTTCACCAGCTTCCCCAATTGTCCGGACGGTCTTTGCAGGCTCTTCGGCAGACGGTTCTGCCGGCTGTGTCACCGGCATGGATTTTCCGCATCCGGAGAAGAGCAGCATACCTGCCATTAAAAGCGCGGCAGGCGCAAATAAAATCTTAGACTTGTTCATGATCTTCCTCCTTTTTAATCCCATTCAATATGAGAAATACCCCAATCTTTCACAAATTGTGATTGAAGCAGTGTTTACTTTTTTATGAATACTGCCTGTAGGACTGATATCTCCAGGTACCGGACTGTCCGTACCGGATCATATAGCCATTGCGGCCGGTTTCATTGGTGAAATTCGGATCGCACACGTAGGTCGTGCCATTTATTTTAATCTCAACCCAGCCGTGGGTGATCAGGCCGCCGCCCTTCCGCGGAACATAACCCTGAATATACTTGACATCATATCCCAGATTCTTTGCCAGCCAGTAGAAAGTAGCGGCATGGACGTAACAGTGTCCCTTATGATTCCGGAATCCGTACAGAGCGTACCACTGGGAATTGGTATAGCCGGCTTCCGGACTCGGCGTACTGCGATAGGTGATGCCCGCACTGTAATTGAAGCAGGCTCTCAGATCTCTTCCCACAGACGCATATACCTTTTCCGTTTCCCGGTCGAGCTGTTCCTGTATTGTCAGAACCAGATAGGACGCCGGGACATTAAAACGCAGCGTCGCCAGCAGCTTGCTGTCATTGGAATACAGGTCCGCCAGGAACACACCGCTGTCCTTATAATCAATGCAATTAACCGTTACCTGCCAGGTGGTGCTGTCCTTTTTGGTCATACCGGTCCACTTCACATCGTCGTTCCCGTTCTTCTCGCTCCATACGCAGGCGCTGATGGACGAAACGCCCGTATTCACCCCTTCGATGGTAATGCGGAACTGCCGGTTCCCGATATCGGCTGCAGTGGCGTAATTAACCTTTTTCACTTCCGCCGTGGCGCTGTCCATGTAAACGAGCCCGCCGTCTTCCGTTACAATATACCATTTTACGGTATACGTTGCGAACCCGCTGAGATCCATGGCTTCCACGGTTTTGTAGAAACTGCCGTAATCCACCGGAGAAAGCGTGAACCAGCGAAGGTCATTGCCGGAACCGCTGGATACGGTCGCTCTGACTTCCGAAATCGGCGAATCCGCTTTCAGGGTAGTCGCATTGATACGGAAAGTGGCCTTCTGCCCGTCGATATCCGAAACGGAGAACAGACCGGAAGCGCCGGCCTCCTCCTTGGTTACCGAAGAATCCAGCAGCGCATGGTACAGGAAGGTCACGATCTGGCCTCTGGTGCAGGACGCATCCGGCGCGAACTGCTTCGGCGTCACGCCGTTGGTCACGCCGTTCTGTACCGCCCAGAAGACCGATTTATAATAATACATTCCGCTCTTTACATCGCTGAACGTATCCCCGCCGTTTCCCGGAGAACCGGCATACCGCCAGATCAGGGTAACACTCTGGCCGCGGGTGCAGACCGCCGTCGGCTCAAATGTAGTAGCAGTCGTGCCGTTGGTAATGTCTTTTTCCACAGCCCACAGAACGGCCTTGTAATAATAATCCTCCGGTGCAATATCCGAGAACGGATTCTCTTCCGATGCTGGCTCCGGCGAACCGGCCGCCCTCCACAGGAAGGTCACGATCTGGCCTCTGGTGCAGTTGAGATCCGGGCTGAACAGCTGCAGTTCTGCATTCGTGCCGTTGGTAATGCCTTTCTCCACCGCCCAGTACACCGGGACAAAATAGTAAGCATTGGAATCCTGTACGTCCGTGAAGGATGTAATCACAGGTTCGGTCGGTTCGTCCGGCGGGTTGTCGGACGGGTCGTCCGAAGGATTGTCCGACGGGTCGCCCGAAGGATCGTCCGACGGCTGTCCGGACGGATCGTCTGCCGGATCCCCTGCCGGGTCATCCGATATAATATCCGGCGGCAGATCCGACGGATCTGTATCTCCTGCCTGCACTTCCTCTGCAAACGACGGTTCCATCCAGACCGGTCCGTCATACAGTACAGCCGTTCCCGAAAGAGTGGCCAGGCACAGCACGGCCGCCAGCAGGCATCTTACGATTCTGCTCTTCACTGAAAAACTCCTTTT
>JAFWDF010000071.1 GCA_017534025.1 Bacillota bacterium | reverse complement strand
TAAGAGAAAAGAATAGAAGCCCGTTCTTACTCTTTAATAATGTAAATCAACGTTGCGGAAAAGTCAATTTTGTGCGTTGCGATACATCATAATTGAACGGTTTAAAAGTATTTAATTGAGGTATATAAAAAAGTAAATCTTATAATTCTAAAAAAGCACGGGAGGTTTTGCATCATGATACTGGTTAAGTACGTGATCTATTTTCTGATTTTCAGTTTTATCGGCTGGATTTATGAATGTGTGTACTGCTCTATTAATGAAGGCAGATTTCAGAACAGAGGATTCTTATACGGGCCGGTCTGTCCGATCTACGGATTCGGAGCAGTCAGCGCAATGATTCTTTATGATCTGGCAGGATCCGACTATATGGCGGAGCTGCCCTGGTGGGAAATCTTTCTGGTGTGCATGGCGGGCAGTGCCGTGCTGGAATATATTACAAGCTATGTGCTGGAAATGCGTTTTCACGCTGTCTGGTGGGATTACAGCCATATGCCGCTGAATCTGCACGGACGAATCTGTCTGCCGGCCTCCCTGCTGTTCGGCGTGATGGGACTGGCGCTCGTAAAAGGCCTGTTTCCATGGCTGGACTCCATCCGACTGTATCAGAATGATTTACTGTATACGTTTGCTGCCCTGCTGATCGCATTTGTCATTGGCATGGATACCTCGCTTACAATATCCGCGCTGACGGACCTGGTCGGGCGGCTGGATGGATATCAGGCGGAATTCAATGCGAAAGCCGAGGCCGGCTACGAGTTTCTGCAAAACCGGCCGGAAGCCATTAAAGCGGCGGTACAGGAAAAGCGGTCGGAACTGTCTGCACGGATGGCTGAGCGATACATACATGATTCAAACCGGCAGAAATATCATTTCCGGAGTATACGCGGATTCCGGGGGGATTATGCGCATGCAGCCGAATATATGAAGGAAATCCGCCATCAGATGCATACCGGACAGTTTCTGAAGAAGGACTCTGAAAAGCATGAACCAGTGGAGAAAGAGGATGCCCGTCATGAAAATGAACAGTAACGAGTTCCGGCAGATGGTCAGAGAACTGGCTATGGATGACCGGGTACAGAAAATGAAAACATTTCCGCAGCACGGGTCCGTTTCTACGTACGGCCACTGCCTGCGGGTGGCTTTTCTCAGTTACAGAATCGCGCGGCGTTTCGGGATCTGTATTGATGAAGAGGCAATGGTACGGGGCGCATTGCTGCACGATTATTATCTGTATGACTGGCACGAACCAGGTCATACCCGGCATGCGGCCGGGCATGCCGCAGCGGCGGCGGAGAACGCGCGAAGGGATTTTGACATTGGCGACCGTGAGTTTGACATTATCCGAAGCCATATGTGGCCGATTTCTCCGGGCAATTATCCCGGCAGCAGAGAAGCGCTGATTGTATGCGCGGCGGATAAGCTCTGTACGCTGGAGGAAACGCTGTTCATGCGATAGAAATGCTCCGGCCCCGATCCGGCATGACGGGGAGACGCGCGCAAAAAATTCCATACTTTGTTTACAAATAACAGAGA
Source organism: Bacillota bacterium (assembly GCA_017534025.1). GTDB lineage: Bacteria > Bacillota > Clostridia > Peptostreptococcales > Anaerovoracaceae > RUG708. Next base: position 5,137 of record JAFWDF010000071.1, on the reverse strand, counting down.
TTCATGCTACCATAAATGACGATTGAAGTATTCGTGAGAGTTTTTATTTTTGGAGGAAACAGATTATGAGCGAAACCTGCAATAACGACTGCGGATCCTGCAGCGCGGACTGTGCGGAAAGAGATATGCGGCTGGCGCCGAACGGAAAAACCAATGTAAAAAAGATGATCGGCGTGGTCAGCGGCAAGGGCGGCGTCGGCAAATCGATGGTCACATCCCTGCTGGCGGTGGCAGCTTCCCGCGACGGCAGCAGGACCGCGATCATGGACGCCGATATTACCGGACCTTCGATCGCGCAGATTTTCAATATCCACGGAAAGGCCTCCGTTACACCGGACGGATTATTGCTGCCGTCCTCTTCGGAAGCCGGTGTCAAGGTGATGTCCATCAATCTGCTGCTGGAGAATGAAACAGATCCGGTAGTATGGAGGGGCGCGATGATCAGCGGTGTGCTGGGTCAGTTCTGGACCGAAGTGGCATGGGGCGACGTAGACGTGATGTTCATTGATATGCCGCCGGGAACCGGTGATGTTCCTCTGACGGTATTCCAGTCTCTGCCGGTGGACGGTCTGGTGATCGTGGCTTCCCCGCAGGAAATGGTCGGGATGATCGTGGAAAAGGCCGTGAAGATGGCAGGAATGCTGGACATTCCTATTATCGGGATTGTGGAGAATATGTCCTATTTTGTATGTCCGAACTGCGGTGAAAAACATCGTATTTTCGGGGACAGCCATGTGAAACAGATTGCAGAAAGCTACAATATCGGCACCGTGGAAGAGCTTCCGCTGGAATCTTCCTGGGCGGCGCTCTGTGACAGGGGGCAGATCGAACAGATCCGGGAGCTTCCTCTGCAGAAGCTGAGTGAGGTTATACGGAATCTGTAGTGCAGTCTTCCGGACGGAGGCAGCAGTTTTTGCAATAATTATAATGAGGATATCGCTGTGGAGATTTTGCGGACAATGCTGATAGACGGCATGGAATACAGACTGCAGCGGGATGAAGAAGGGATCGCTCTGACGGACGGGAACATGGTCCTTCGGGGCGATTTTTCGTCCATGAAATCCCGGATCCGCGCGGACAGACTGCAGACGGAAATGCTTGTGAGGGCGGCCAGAATCCGTGGCGCGGAAGGGCCGCTGACGGCCATCGACGCCACCGCCGGCCTGGGAGAGGATTCTCTTCTGCTGGCGGCCGCCGGGTACCGGGTCAGCATGTATGAGTATAATCCAGTCATGGCTGCGCTGCTGCGGGATGCACTGCGCAAAGCCGCCGGAGATCCCGCGCTGGCGGATCCTGCCGGCAGAATGATTCTGCACGAAGAGGACAGTGTGCAGGCGCTGCGGGAAATGGCAGGCCGTCTGGCAGCAGGCGGAGAACAGTCGACGGAAACCGCACCGGATCTGATTCTTCTGGATCCTATGTTTCCTGCGAAGCAGAAGCATGCGTTCAGCAAAAAAAAGCTGCAGCTGTTTCAGAAGCTGGAGACGCCATGCGCGTCGGAGGATGCTCTGCTGGAGGCAGCCATCCGGCTTCGTCCGCAGAAGATTATTATAAAAAGGCCGCTGAAGGGACCGTATCTTGCCGGTGTCCGGCCTGGCTATTCCATTTCCGGCAAAACTATTCGATATGACTGCATCGTATTTCCGCGATGAATGAACCGGAGGACAGGTTTATGATTAATTACTGGTGGCCGATCGCCCTGATTGTTTTTTCCAATGTGGTATACAATGTATGCGCGAAATCTTCGCCGGCGAATATCCATCCGCTTGCTTCGCTGACGGTTACATATCTGGTTTCCGCTTTATTCAGCGGTCTGCTGTTCAAGATTCTGTCCGGCGGAGGCAGTCTGCTGCAGGAGTATCATCATCTGAACTGGACGGTGTTTGCTTTCGGTTTTGCACTGGTTGGCCTGGAGGCCGGTTCGCTCTATATGTATAAGGCAGGCTGGGATATCAGTGCCGGGCAGATTGTGCACAGCGCCCTGCTGGCGGTTTGTCTCGTGATGGTCGGTGCCATTGCCTATCATGAACATATTTCCGTATCGAAAATTGCCGGTATTATTTTGATCTTTATCGGACTGTTTTTCATTAATAAGTAATCTGATTAATGAGATCGCCGTTCTGCGGCGGCTTCAGACAGGAGAGGCTTCGGCCTCTCTTTTTTATTTCCTGAAATAACTAACTAAAACAAACATAACAAATAATCATAGAAAAAACCGATATAAATACATCGTGGTTGATAGAGTTGCTATCAAGTGCTATAATACTATCAAATAACAATTAGAACCGCTATTACCCCTTCTTATACAATATTATCAGTCCAATACAAATAAGATATAGCTGAATTGAAATAAAATAATCAGTATTATAAAAATGTTAGAAAAGGACAATGACTCATTATGGAGGATGCAGTTATGCAGGATACCAGAAGTCCCGATTTGGACGGGATACGCGCGGAAGAACCTGCCGGAAGGCGGTTCGGATCTATCTCCGGAGATGTTTCCGGGGAGGGCCGGTACGCGCTGCGGTTTCTGATACTTATCATTTTATTTGTGCTTGTATTTTTCGGATCCTTTGTGCTGGGACGGTACTCCGTATCTGTCTCTGAACTTTTTAGAATCTTGTCCAAAGGACCGTTTCTTCATTCCGGGGACATACAGGACGCTGTGGTGTGGAATATCCGCATGCCCCGTATTCTGTGCGCTATGCTGGTTGGCGCAGCCCTTTCCACAGCCGGGGCATCCTATCAGGGCATGTTCCGGAATCCGATGGTATCGCCGGATCTTCTGGGAGCGTCCACCGGAGCCGGTTTCGGCGCAGCCATGGCGATTCTGCTTTCGCTGGGATACGTGGGCATCATGGTATGCGCGTTCAGCTTTGGTCTTCTGGCAGTATTCCTCGCATATATGGTTTCCAGAATGTCCCGCCTGGAATCCACACTGTCCATGGTTCTTTCCGGGGTCATGATTTCGTCTCTTTTTTCAGCCTGTACATCCTTTGTCAAGCTGGTGGCCGATACGGAGGACCAGCTGCCGGCCATCACATACTGGCTGATGGGGTCCCTGACTTCCGTAAAGAATGTGGATGCAATATTTGCTTTCGTTCCCATTATCATCGGGCTGATTCCGATTCTGCTGCTGCGCTGGCGCATTAATCTGCTTACTGTAAGCGAGGCGGAAGCAAAGGCGATGGGACTGAATACAGAACAGCTCCGCCTGATCGTAATTATCTGCGCTACGCTGATCACGTCCGCCAGTGTGGCGGTCAGCGGCATGATCGGATGGGTCGGACTGGTGATCCCGCATTTCTGCCGGCTGATCTACGGATACGATTACCGGAGGCTTGTACCGGCGTCCATTCTGATGGGGGCAACTTTTTTAATGATTGTGGATGATGTATCCAGGTGCATTACCACCAGTGAGATTCCGCTGGGTATATTGACCAGCTTCATTGGCGCGCCGGTATTCATTTACCTGATCCTGACGGGAGGTGAAGACCGTGGGCGTTAAAGTGGAGCATCTCCGTTTTTCCTATGATGAAAAAGTGAACGTTCTGAAGGATATTTCGTTCCGGGCAGACTCCGGCGATGTACTGGCGGTGCTGGGGCCGAACGGCGTCGGAAAAAGCACGCTGTTTCAGTGCCTGCTGGGATTCCTGAGACCGAGTGAAGGCACGGTGGAGCTGGAAGGGCGGGATGTGCAGCATATGACGAACAGCGAACGGGCGAAAGCCATCGCATATATTCCCCAGTCCGCTGCACCGGTATTTAATTATACGGTACTGGATATCGTGACGATGGGCATGACCGGGCAGATGAGAATGTTTGAATCGCCGGGTCCGGAGCATCGGGAGAGAGCCATGGAAACACTGCGCAGTCTCGGTATGGACCATCTGGCGCACCGGGGCTGCAACCAGATCAGCGGCGGTGAACGGCAGCTGATGCTTCTGGCACGGGCACTGGTGCAGGATGCGAAGATCCTGCTGATGGACGAGCCGACGGCGAATCTGGATTACGGAAACAGCTACCGGGTAATGGAACGGATCTGCACACTGGGCAGCCGGGGATTTACCGTCATTTTTTCTTCCCATGAACCGGGACACGCGCTGCGTTACGCTGACCGCGTGCTGGCTTTGCTGGACGGAACGGTCCTGGCAGAAGGTACGCCGGCGGAGGTGCTGACAGAAGAGGCACTGACCAGACTGTACGGTATCCCGGTCGCGGTGCGGGAAGTGGATGTAAACGGAACCGGTTTTCCGGTTTCGGTGCCTTACCGGGATGAATGATGTGGAGAGAGCACATGATGAATAACGAAAAAAACAGGAAGATAATCCGGCTGGCAGCAGGTCTTCTGCTGGTGGTGATGCTGACCGGCCTTCTGGCGGGCTGCGGAGGCGGGACCAATATACCGGCCGGTACCGAGACGGTTACTTTTACGGATTCTGCCGGGCGGGATGTGGAAGTGCCGGCGGACATCACCCGCGTGGCGCCATCCGGGCAGGTGGCGACCATGTTTCTGGCGTCGGTCTGTCCGGAGTATATGGTCTGTATTTCGTCTACACCGTCCAGCAGCCAGTATAAATATCTGGCGCCGGAGCTTCTGAAGCTGCCTACCACCGGCCAGCTGTACGGAAGTAAAAGTACCATCAATCTGGAATCGCTGCTGACGGCCGAACCGCAGGTCATCATCGATCTCGGAGACCGGAAGGACGGCATTAAGCACGATATGAATGCGCTGCAGAATCAGGCGAAGATTCCGGTCGTTTATATAGAGGCGGATCTCGAGCATATGGAGAACGCGTTCCATATGCTGGGACAGCTCATTAATACGAAAAAAGACCGCTGTGACGAGCTGGCGGATTATGTTGCTGAAACCATGAATCTGGCCTCCGAAGGATCCGCGCAGGTACAGGAGCCTGAAAAGCTTTCGGTTTGCTACACTTCCGGAGTTTCCGGACTGAATACCAACGCAAAGGGGTCCGTGCAAGCGACGGTCATCGATCTCATTGGGGCGGAAAATGCCATTGTTGTGGAGGATATCAGCAATAAGGGCGGCGGCAATACGGTCAACATGGAACAGATGTACCTGTTCGATCCGGATGTAATTCTGTTCACCACCGGCAGCATGTACGGCGCCTGC
>JAFWDF010000070.1 GCA_017534025.1 Bacillota bacterium | reverse complement strand
ATATTCTGAATTTTAATGAAGACGTTTACGGAAAGATTATCGTCGTGGAGTTCATTGAGCAGATCCGCACAGAGAAGAAATTTTCCGGCCTGGAGGAACTGAAAGCGCAGATCCGGGAGGACATCCGGACGGCGTCCGCCTTTCACATGGAAAACAGCGGAATAATTCTGCGCGGCTGAGTGACATAATCATTGACACAGACTCCCCGGATGTGTATAATTTCAAGGTAATTTGTTGATTTTCGGGCTGCTGCCCGGTACCTGCGGCTGTGTTTTCCGCTGCTCCGGCGGAACACTCGGCGGCTGGTGGATGTATCATTATTAAGGAGAAAAAAATGATCGACCAGAAGAAGAAAGCAGAAATTATTGCTGAGTACGCTACACACGAAGGCGACACCGGTTCCCCGGAAGTACAGGTTGCCATTCTGACTTACAGAATTAATGACCTGAACGAACATCTCAAGATCCACAAGAAAGACCATCACTCCAGAAGAGGTCTGCTGAAGATGGTAGGTCAGAGAAGAAATCTTCTCGCTTACCTGAAGAACAAGGATCTGGAAAGATACAGAACTCTGATCGGCCGTCTCGGACTCAGAAAGTAATCATGTCAGTGGAGCGGAGCATGCAAATGCTCCGCTTTGTGTGTTTTCAAACAGGATTTACTCTTGCGGACCCCTTACGAATCGGACTTGAGAATCCCTTACATTGCGTTTCATGCGGGATGTGCGGAATTGTCAAGTCAGATCGGGGGCCGCGTCATCAACACGGAGGTCAATTATGAAATTTGAAAATTATCATACGTTCAGATCCGCGCTGGGAGGGAAGTTGCTCCAGATCGAGATCGGCAAAGTTGCGGAACAGGCGAACGGCGCCTGCACCGTCCGGCTGGGCGATACCGTTGTTAATGTAACGGCTACCGCTTCCAAAGAACCGCGGGAAAACATCGATTTCTTCCCGCTGAGCTGTGACTATGAAGAAAGAATGTACGCGGCGGGCAAGATCCCGGGCGGCTTTATCAAGAGAGAGGGCAGACCGTCCGAAAAGGCGGTTCTTTCTTCCCGTCTGATCGACCGTCCGATCCGTCCGCTGTTCCCGAAGGGCTATTACAATGACGTCGTGGTTGTTGCGACCGTGCTGTGCGTGGATTTCGACAGCCCGTCCGACATTGCGGCCATGATCGGTTCATCGGTAGCTCTGTCCATCTCTGACATTCCTTGGAACGGTCCGACCGGTTCCGTACGTGTGGGCAGAGTGGACGGCGAATTCATTATCAACCCGGATCTGGCACAGAGAGAAGCCAGCGATATGAATCTCACTGTGGCCGGTACCGCGGATGCCATCATGATGGTGGAAGCCGGTGCCAATGAAGTTCCGGAAGAAGATATGCTGGAAGCTATTCTCTTTGCGCATGAAGAGATCAAGAAGCTGGTAGCATTTATTGAAGAAATCAAAGCGGAAGTCGGTAAGGAAAAGCAGGCTCTTCCGGATCATGAGATTCCGGCGGAACTGGAGCAGGCTATCCGGGAATTCGAAACTGCGGATATGCGGAAGGCGATTCTGGTACCGGGCAAAACAGACCGTCAGGATGCTATGGACGCGCTGGAAAATGCGGTCAGAGAAAAGTTCCTGGAGGAATATCCGGACAACGCGAAGGACATCGAGGATGTTCTGTATAAAGTAAGAAAAGAGCAGATGAGAGACCTCATCCTCAGTGAAGGTATCCGTCCGGACGGCCGGAAGACCACCGAGATCCGCCCGATCTGGTGCGAGACGCAGTTCCTGCCGAGAACCCACGGTTCCGGCCTGTTCACCAGAGGGCAGACCCAGGTTCTGACCGTAGCGGCGCTGGGCGCGCCGAGCGAATCCCAGACCCTGGACGGCATCACCGAAGATACGGAAAAGAGGTATATCCATCATTATAACTTCCCGCCTTACAGCGTAGGCGAAGCCAGAACTTCAAGAAGCGCCAGCAGAAGAGAAATCGGCCACGGCGCGCTGGCGGAACGGGCTCTGCTCCCGGTCATTCCGTCTGTGGAGGAATTCCCGTACGCGATCCGTCTGGTTTCCGAAGTCCTGTCCTCCAACGGCAGTTCTTCCCAGGCTTCCGTCTGCGGCAGCACACTGGCTCTGATGGACGCCGGCGTGCCGATCAAGGCTCCGGTATCCGGTATTGCCATGGGTCTCATCAAGGAAGGAGAGCAGGTAGCGATTCTCAGTGATATCCAGGGCATGGAAGACTTCCTGGGCGATATGGACTTCAAGGTAGCCGGTACCCGCAAGGGTGTCACGGCGATCCAGATGGACATCAAGATCGCGGGCATTTCCAGGGAGATTCTGTCCCAGGCGCTGCAGCAGGCACACGAAGGCAGAGAATTCATTCTGCAGAAGATGCTGGATGTCATTCCGGAACCGAGACCGGAACTGTCGCCGTATGCACCGCGTATCATTACCATGCAGGTACATCCGGACAAGATCCGTACTGTGATCGGGCCGGGCGGCAAAACCATTAACAAGATCATTGCCGATACCGGCGTGAAGATCGATAT
>JAFWDF010000010.1 GCA_017534025.1 Bacillota bacterium | reverse complement strand
CTGCCTGCTGGGCGCCGTCCTTCCGCTGCTGCTCGGTGCGCTGGTTTTCCGCAAATGCCAGGACCGTTTCATTTTCAACCTGTAAGAACCCCGAGGAATGCATATTATGATCGATGTCGACCACATCTCTGTCAAATACCGGATCAATTACGACCGGATCACCAGCATGAAGGAATATTTTGTCCGCACCCTCAAGCGGGATGTAAAATATGAAACATTTCTGGCTCTGAAGGACGTCACATTTCACGTGGACCGGGGGCAGGTGGTGGGCATTATCGGCCGCAACGGCGCCGGAAAATCCACTCTGCTCAAGGTCATTTCCGGCATTCTGAAACCCTCGGAGGGCAGTGTGAAGGTGCACGGCAATGTGGTGCCCATGCTGGAACTGGGCAGCGGATTCGACTTTGATCTCACCGGACGGGAGAACGTATTCCTGAACGGCGCGATTCTCGGGTATTCCGAGGCATTTCTGCGGGAAAAATACCAGGAAATTGTGGGATTCTCCGGGCTGGGGGATTTTATCGATGTGCCCCTGCGCAACTATTCCTCCGGCATGGTGATGCGGCTGGCGTTTTCGATCGCCACCGTGGTGAATCCGGACATTCTGATCGTGGATGAAATCCTGGCCGTCGGCGACGCGGAGTTTCAGGAGAAGAGCAAACGCCGGATGCTGGAACTGATGCAGGGCGGCACCACCGTGCTGTTTGTGTCCCACAGCCAGGAGCAGATCCGGGAGCTTTGCGACCGCGTGCTCTGGATCGAGCAGGGCAGCATCGTCATGGACGGAGCCATGGAAGAGGTCTGCAGCGCATATGAAGCGTCCGGTACGCCGGACAGATGATGGATTCCGATATGAATACTCAGAATGATAATTTTAATGTTAATGACAATGCCGATAATGCCATTAATGACAGTATGAATGGAAATGCCGCGGAGCCGGACAGTGAAGTGCTGCACCTCCGTTCCGCTCTGGAATGGACCGAACGCAAGCTGGACGAAGTGCTGGAAGCGAATTATATTCAGAAGCAGGAATACCGGCTTCTGCAGGAGCGGTACAATCAGATCGAAGCATCCTACAATGTCATTTCCAATGCCTTTTTCTGGAAAGTTACCAAGCCCGCCCGGCTTCTGCTGGACGGGCTGAAAGGCATGTACCGGCCACTGCGCACCGGAAGCCGCCTGTTTAAGAGCGGCGTCCGCAGCCTGCGGATCTACGGCGTCCGCACCACCTGGAGCCGCATGAAATCCAATTACCACAACCGGCGGGCTTTCACCTCGTATTCCGCCCGGCCGCTCTTCACTGCGGATGAACTGTTTGCCCAGCGCGGCCGGACCTTCGACCGGCCCCTGCGTTTCAGCATCCTGGTGCCGCTGTATAACACCAGCGAGAAGTTCCTGCTGGAAATGCTCGAATCCGTGCAGAACCAGACCTATGCCGGATGGGAGCTCTGCCTGGCGGATGCCAGCGACGGGGAGCACGCCTATGTGGGACGCATCTGTCAGGAGGCGGCGGAAAAGGATGCGCGCATCCGCTATCAGAGGCTGGACCGGAACCTGGGCATTTCCGGCAATACCAATGCCTGCCTGGCCATGGCGGAGGGGGACTTCATCGGGCTGCTGGATCATGATGACCTGCTGCATCCGGCTGCTCTTTACGAAGTGGCCAGGGCGGTCTGCGAGCAGGAAGCGGACATGGTCTATACCGATGAAACGACCTTCTATCTGAATCCTTCGAAGGATGCCTTCAATCTGCATTTCAAACCGGACTACGCGCCGGACACCCTGCGGGGCAACAACTACATTTGTCATTTTATGACGGCGAAAAAAGAGCTCTTTGACCTGGCCGGTCCGTTCCGGCCGGAATGCGACGGCAGCCAGGATCACGATATGATTCTGCGCCTGACCGAGCATGCGCAGAACATCGTTCACATCCCGGAAATTCTGTATTTCTGGAGGGCACACAAGGATTCCGTCGCGGAGGACGCCGCTACCAAGCCGTACGTGTTCGAGGCCGGCTGCCGCGCGGTGCGGGATCATCTGGAACGCATGGGACTGCAGGGAGAGGTCAGCAGTATGAAGGAGGCGGCCATTTACCGGATCCGCTACGACATTCAGGGCGCTCCGGGGCACGAACCTCTGGTATCCGTTCTGATCCCGAACAAAGATCATATCCGGGACCTGGATCTCTGCCTCCGTTCCATTTACACCAAAACCACCTATCCGAATTTCGAAATCATTATCATAGAAAACAACAGCGAATCCGAAGGGACGTTCCGGTACTATGAAAAAATAAAGGCGGAACACGGCAATCTGCGTGTGCTGCAATGGGACGGCCCGTTCAATTATTCGGCCATTAATAATTTCGGTGCCGGGTATGCGAAGGGCGATTATCTGCTGCTTCTGAATAATGACACCGAAGTCATTACGCCGGACTGGATACAGGAAATGTTAATGTTCTGCCAGCGGGAGGATGTCGGCGCTGCCGGCGCAAAGCTCTATTATCCGGATGAAACGCTGCAGCACGGCGGCATCGGCATGGGGATGCTGACTCTTGCCGGGCATCTGCACCGCGGCGCATCGCGGAAGGATCCCGGCTATATGCGGCGCCTGCAGTACGCACAGAATCTGTCGGCAGTAACGGCGGCCTGCATGATGGTGCGCCGGAATGTGTGGAAGGAGCTGGGAGGTCTCGATGAGGCATTTCGGGTGGCGTTTAATGATGTGGATCTCTGCATGCGCATCCGGGAGGCAGGGTACCTGATCGTCTGGACCCCGTACGCGGAGCTGTATCATTATGAGTCCAAGAGCCGCGGCTACGATGTCACGAAGGAGCAGAAGGAGCGCAACCGGGAGGAGGTGGCGCTGTTCCATGCCCGCTGGAAGGATACGCTGCAGGAAGGCGATCCGTATCTGAATCCGAACTTTGATCTGGGCAGGGAGGACTTTTCGATTCTGCCGGAGCCGGTGCAGTACCGGCCGGAACCGGAGCTTCTCTGAGCGGCCGGTCCGGAGCTCCTCTGAGCAGCTGAGCAGCTGGGCCGGAACGCCGCCGGGCTGCCGTCTGCGGGGACATCGGATTACCTGCGTGGGCCGCGCGAATGAAATTATTATCATTTTTTTAACAATTAATAGTGCAAAATGATTGGAATAGTAATAAAATAAATATATTGTAGATCAATTATCACTATTGCAATATTTTTCATATCGGTAAGGAATCTGCCTCCGGCAGGTGTTTGGAGATGATATCCGGGGGGATTCGCGCGAGCAGGAAGGCGCCGGCGCAGGATTACCGAAGAAAGGTTGAAAAGATGGCTGAGTTTAATCGTGAAAAGTTGTACGAAAAAACGAAAAGGCTGGTTGCTACCGGGGTAGTATCGGAAGGTTATTCGACACAGCTGATGGAGGTTCTGAAACCGGAGCTTCTGGAAGTGGAGGAGCGTTACGGACGGGTACGTTATCCGGTGCAGGACTGGCAGCGCAATGCCTGGGGCGGACTGCAGGGCGGACAGCTGGCCAGTATGCTGGATAATTCCATCGGTATTACGCTGGTTCCGCGTTTTGGCGGGGTCGTTTCCATTAACATGGAAATCAGCTTCCTGCTGCCGATTGGTAAAAATGTAGATTATGTGGAGATTAAAACCAATCTGGTGAAGGTCGGCAACGTGATCGTTTATGTAAATCTGGAGGCTTTCCTGCCGGACGGTTCCAAAGCCATCGATGCCGTTTCCAATATGATGCGTGTCCACGATACCGCAGCGGATCAGAAGAATCCGAAGCCGGTTGAAGTGAAGATGGAAGAATAATACCGGCGTTTCTGAAAAATACAAAATTTTCTGTTGACAGATGCAATTTGGCGTGATAAATTTATGAAAAACCGTTGAAGAAGAGTGAGTAAGCGAAAATTTCCCTTTTTCCAGAGAGCTGCGGGTGGTGGAATCGCGGCAGAAGGCTTTTGGCTGAATGGGCTTCTGAGGGCGACCTGAAACGGATCTTCCGGACATTGCCGGGGATCGGGAGTATGGAAGACGGAGCGGAATCTCCGTAAAAAAAGTTCGGCATATGATAGTATGCGCTAAGTGGGTGTACAGGAGTACACCAAGCCGGGTGGCACCGCAGGTAAAGAATCTTTAACCTGTCCCAGCAATTATGTTTGGGACAGGTTTTTTGTTTGCAAAAATCCTTTTCCGGCAGTGAAGGAAAAGTGTTCCGGAAAAGCTGTCCCATTACTTGCAGGATCCGGGCCATTAAAAGCGAAATCCGGGTCATTACTTGCAGGATCCGGGCCATTAGAAGCGGAATCCGGGTCATTACCAGGAAAGGAGACAGACCATGTCCGAGAACAAGATCCCTTACAAAATTTACCTGACTGAAGATGAGATGCCGAAGAGTTGGTATAACCTGCGGGCGGATATGCAGAACAAGCCTGCTCCGCTGCTGAACCCGGGCACCGGTCAGCCGCTGACTGCCGAAGAGCTTTCGCCGATTTTCTGTGACGAGCTGGTGCAGCAGGAGCTGGACGAAACGACGCCGTTGATCGAGATTCCGCAGGAAATCCGCGATTTCTATAAAATGTACCGTCCGTCGCCGCTGGTCAGAGCGTACTGCCTGGAAGAGAAGCTGCAGACGCCGGCGAAGATCTATTACAAATTCGAGGGGAATAATACCAGTGGCAGCCACAAGCTGAATTCCGCGATCGCGCAGGCGTACTATGCGAAGAAGCAGGGGCTGAAGGGCATTACCACCGAGACCGGCGCCGGCCAGTGGGGTACTGCGCTGTCCATGGCATGCTCCTATTTCGATCTGGACTGCAAGGTTTACATGGTTAAGGTGAGCTACGAGCAGAAGCCGTTCCGCCGGGAAGTGATGCGTACTTACGGTGCCTCTGTCGTGCCGTCGCCGTCTGAAACGACCGAAGTCGGCAAGAAGATTCTCGCGGAGCATCCGGGAACGACGGGCAGCCTTGGCTGCGCGATTTCCGAGGCGGTGGAAGTGGCTACCGGCACGCCGGGTTACCGCTACGTGCTGGGCAGCGTGCTGAATCAGGTGCTGCTGCACCAGTCCGTCATCGGCCTGGAGACCAAGGCGGCGCTG
>JAFWDF010000069.1 GCA_017534025.1 Bacillota bacterium | reverse complement strand
GATTTTATAGTATAATGGGTCTAAAGTTTAGTTGCTGCCGGGCAATTCGTGGCCTTTATCGGGTGGCAGACCGCCGGACCCTCTGTATTCCGGCCGTCTGCGGGAACACCGGTTTTCCGGCAGGCACTTTTCTTTATGTATTATTATTTCTTTGTTTTTGTTTGTTGTTGAAAGGAGAAGTTATGCAGGCTTTCTCAGACATCATTGCGACCATTGACGGTTGGTTATGGGGATTTCCTCTTATCATCGTTCTGCTCGGTACGCACATCTTTATGACTGTCCGCACCGGCTTCATTCAGAAGTACGTGTTCAAGGGCATTAAACTTTCCGTAACTCCGGATCCGGATTCCGACGGGGAAGTATCGCAGTTCGGCGCGCTGGCTACGGCGCTCGCCGCAACCATCGGTACCGGTAACATCATCGGTGTATCCACCGCGTTCATCGCAGGCGGCCCTGGCGCCATCCTCTGGATGTGGTTCACAGGTGTATTCGGTATGGCTTCCAAGTACGCAGAAACCGTTATGTCTGTAAAATACAGAGTACAGACAAAGGACGGCCGTATGCTGGGTGGTGCCATGATGGCACTGGAAAGAGGACTCAAGCAGAAATGGCTGGCGGTTACCTTCGCTGTTCTCGCTACCTTCGCTTCTTTCGGTATCGGCTGTATGACGCAGGCGAACGCTATTTCCACCGGTCTTAGCCAGAACTTCGGCGTTCCGACATGGATCTCCGGTATTTTCATCGCGGTTCTGGTTGGCGTGGTTATCATCGGCGGCGTTAAGTCCATCACCAGGGTTACCGAAAAGCTGGTTCCTTTCATGGCGCTGTTCTATGTTGTTGGCTGCCTCGTTATCCTGATCATGAATATTAAGTTCCTGGGAAGCGCTTTCGCTCTGATCATCACCGACGCGTTCACTGCCAAGGCAGTTGGCGGCGGTCTGCTGGGTACGGTTATCCGTTACGGCTGCGCGAGAGGTCTCTTCTCCAATGAATCCGGTATGGGTTCCGCTCCGCTGGTTGCGGCTGCTGCGAAGACCAGAAACCCGATCAGACAGTCTCTGGTTTCCATGACCGGTACTTTCTGGGATACAGTTGTTATCTGCCTCATCACCGGTCTGACTCTGACTACAGGCGTTCTGGCACATCCGGAACTGTCCTCCATGACAGACAAGTCCGTCCTGACTTTCACCGTATTCGAACAGATTCCGGTTATCGGAAAACCGCTGATCGCTATCGCGATTGCGCTGTTCGCTTATTCCACACTGCTGGGATGGTCCTACTATGGCGAAAAGGCTGCGGAATATCTGGTTGGTCCGAGCGTTATCAGAGTATATAAGATTGCGTTCATCATCTTCGCGTTCATCGGTTCTGTTTCCGCACTGGAACTGGTATGGAACATTGCCGACATTCTGAACGGCCTCATGGTTATCCCGAACGTAATCGGTATGATCGGACTCAGCGGCGTCATTGTTGCGGAAGGCAAGCGGTATCTCAACGATATTGATGCTTACTCACCGGACGAGATTCCAATTTTAGATAAATAAGCGACGATTCCGGCGACGGAACGGACAGGCCGGCCCGGAGCAGTCCGGGCCGGTTTTTTGCATCCGGACCTGTCCGGCAGGATCTGTGCAGCTGAAAGAATAACGGAATATGAGTATTGACAGAGAAAATTGGGATGTCGAGCTCATCCGGAGTGATCGAAAAACGATTTCGGTGGAAATCACCCGAAACTGCGGTGTGCGCGTCCGGGCTCCCAGGGCGATGAAGCAGGCGGAGATTGACGCCTTTCTTCTCTCCCGGAAAGACTGGATTGAGAAACACCTTGACCGCGTACGGCGGGAAATGGCGGAAACGCCGCAGTATGAAGTGCTTACTACAAATGAAATGCGGGGTCTGGTCAGCTCGGCGCTGAAGGATATTCCGCAGAGGGTAGAACACTTCGCACCGATCGTCGGTGTCGATTACGGCAGGATCACGATCCGGAACCAGCGGTCCCGATGGGGAAGCTGCAGCGCGAAGGGCAATCTGAATTTTAATTGCCTGATGATGCTGATGCCGGAAGAAATCAGAGATTATATTGTCGTGCACGAGCTGTGCCACCGGCTGGTAATGAATCATTCCGCCGCGTTCTGGCACCAGGTGGAACGGGTCCTTCCCGAGTACAAAAAGTGCCGGAAATGGCTTCGCGAACATGGTGACAGTATCATGCGGCGCATGACCGGCTGACAGCAGCCGCAAAGCAAAACAGTATTGTCTGCATTTGCACATCCGGAGAGATGCAGCTTCATTATCATTATGATAAAACATACAAATAATTAAAAGCCCCGCGGTCGGTGATCGCGGGGTTGTTATTTTTTGTGACCGGTGCGCGGGGCGCCTTGTTATTCATGATAGTGACCGGCGCGCGGGGCGCCTTGTTATTCATGTTAGTGACCGGCGCGCGGGGCGCCTTGCTTTTATGTTAATGTCTGGCGCACTCGGCGTCGCGTCCCTGCAGTATGTCCAGCCCGTGCTTCAGGGACGGCAGAATCGGTCCCAGCACCTCTTCGATGGCCTTCGGGCTGCCCGGCAGGTTGATGATCAGGGAATCGTTGCGAATTCCGGCTTCCGCCCGGGAGAGCATGGCCCGCATGGTAATGGCCAGGCTGATGCTGCGCATGGCTTCCGGGATGCCCGGCGTCCGGCGGGTAATGACGGAAAGCGTTGCCTCCGGCGTCACATCGCGCTTGGAGAAACCGGTTCCTCCGGTGGTAATGATCAGATCCATGCCGAGATCGTCCGCCATGCGGATCATTTCCGCCGCCAGCTGATCTTTCTCATCCGGCAGAATCGTGTATTCCGCGGTTGTAAAATCATCTGCAAACTGTTCCAGAATTTCGCGGATTTTCGGACCGCCCTTATCTTCCCGCAGTCCCTGAGAGCCCTTGTCACTGGATGTAATGATTCCTACTTTATACATACTGTCTGCTCCTTATGCTCATTATTATTAGTATTCACAGACTTCATTATATTACTCCCGCTTCACGATTACAACTGAAAGAAAACAAGGAAGGGGAACACGGCCCGCAAAGTCGTTGCAGCGACCGGCATTTTAAAAATATGGAAAATATTAACAAATCTAATTGACAAAAACTGGAAAAGAAAATATAATGATCTCGCGGAGGATTTGGAAATATATGTAAAACTGTAGAGCAGAAAATCAAAGCAGGCTCCGCCGGGAAGGATGACCCTTGCCGGAGCCTCCGTACCGGAGCCGATGCAGCAGATAATAATGAGCAGAGAAGAAAGGAGGTGAAACGTATGCCTCAGAATGGCGGCGGACGCGGAAAAGAACAGGATTCTTTCCGCTATGAGATTCTCACACATTACGGGATCCTGTCGAAATCCAACCGCGGGTGGACCAGAGAACTGAATCTGATCCGCTGGAACGGGCGGAAACCGAAGTATGATCTTCGCGACTGGAATCCGGATCACGACAAAATGAGCAAAGGAATCACTCTGACAGACGAAGAGATGATGGTGCTGATGAGTCTGATCGAAGAGAATCAGATCGGCTTTGCCCTGGAAGAGGAGACTGAAGCGCCGGAATCGCTGGAGGCGATAGAAGCAACAGGCGAAAGCTCTTCCTCTTTTGAAAGCAAAGCGGCCGAAGAGAAGGCATATGCAGAGTCAGAAACTTCCGGCGAAACCGGTACACGGGATTTTGCCGGAGAATTG
>JAFWDF010000068.1 GCA_017534025.1 Bacillota bacterium | reverse complement strand
GAAGATGTGAATTATATCATCGAAGCAGTAAAAGATGTCGTGGAATATCTGCGCAGTTTTTCTCCGATCTGGAGAGACCTGATGGCAGGGAAAAAAGAATTTATTCTGTAAGGAGGCAGTCGGAATGGCTTTATATAGTGAAAAAGTAATGGATCATTTTCGTAATCCGCGGAATATCGGTGTGATCGAGGATGCGGACGGAATCGGCGAGGTAGGCAACGCGAAGTGCGGAGACATTATGAAAATGTATCTGAAGATTGAAGATGATATCGTGAAGGATGTCAAGTTTGAGACCTTCGGCTGCGGCAGCGCAATTGCTTCCAGCTCCATGGCCACGGAGCTGATCAAGGGCAAACCGGTGAGTGAAGTGAAGCAGCTGACCAACAAGGCGGTTGCGGAAGCGCTGGACGGTCTTCCGGATTACAAAATGCACTGCAGTGTGCTGGCAGAAGAAGCCATTCAGTCTGCGCTGGAGGATTATCAGAATCGTACAGGGAAAATCATTGAGTGAGGAATGGCTGCGAACATTCCGCACAATAGCATTCATAATATAGAGATCAAGTATTCATACAGTATATAACCATCACCTTTACGGGAAGGAGCGGGACCATGGGTTCCGCTCCTTTCCTTTGTCCGGGAAATATAGTGCAGAAGCCAGTTTAAAAATAAAATACAGAGGTCAAGGTCTAAAGAAGGCGGTCAAATCTGCAGGTTCGCGAAGCCTGACTGCCGAACTTTGGACCTTTCTGCTAAAAGAGAAGTCAAATGTTCACGGCAGTGGACATCACCATTAAAATACAGAGGTCAAGGTCCAAAAGAAGCAATCGAGGCACCGGATATGCCAAGCCTAACCGTTGAATTTTGGACCTTTCAGCTAAAAGAAAAGGCAAATGTTCAGGGCAGTGGACATCACCATTAAAATACAGAGGTCAAGGTCCAAAAGAAGCAATCGAAGCACCGGATTTATCGAGCCTAACCATTGTATTTTGGACCTTTTCGCTAATCATTAACTATTATTTAAGTCCTGAAAAAAGCCAAATGCCGGACTATGGTATAATTGAAATACATTAACACAATCAGGAGAATACAATGAAAAATAATTCGAAAGAACATAGAAACAGGGATATCTGGATCGGCTGTCTCTCTGCCATCGCAGGGGAAATGCTGTTCGGATTCAGCTTTCTGTTTACGAAAAATGCGGCTGCAGAGGCCAGCGCTTTTGCGCTTCTGGGCTGGCGGTTTCTGCTCGCCTGGAGTACGATGACGCTGCTGGCAGCAGTACGGCTTGTCCGGTTCCGGCTGGACGCACAACTGATCCGCAGACTGCTGCCGATTGCCATCCTGTGTCCGTGTATTTATTTTATCGGGGAGACGATCGGCATCAGCCATACGACGGTCACAGAAAGCGGCGTTTTTATAGCCTGCGTGCCCGTGGTATCCGTCCTGTTTTCGACCTGGATTCTGAAGAATAAACCGACCCGTTTCCAGGCGACTGGTATCGTGATCACCCTGATCGGTGTAGTCATAACCGTAGTTGCGGTGGGTACTTCCTCCAGTCTGTCTGTGATCGGTTATCTTTTTCTGACCATTGCGGTGGTATCGTATTCGATCTACAGCTCACTGGTGGAGAAAAATGCAGAACACAGCGGAATAGAACTGACTTATGTCATGCTGTCAGCCGGCGCGATTGTATTTGTAATTCTGGCGCTGGCGGAAGCCGCGGCCGAAGGATCTGTACAGGCGCTGCTTACACTGCCTTTCCGGAGCGGAGACTTCCGGATCGCGATTCTGTATCAGGGGATCGGCTGTTCCATTCTTGCCTTTTTCCTGATGAATCTGGCGCTGTCCCGCATCGGTGTTAATCGTACCTCGTCCTTTGTAGGTGTATCCACAATTACTGCCATTGCGGCAGGCACGCTGCTGATGAAAGAAGCATTTACCGCCGGGCAGTTTGCCGGCGCGGTCATTATCATCCTTGGAATCTATATTGCGAATGCCGGAATTAAGCCGGGGGAGCGGCGCAGGAATACCGCAGACCGGAACGGGAGCGGCGCGTGAGCCGGATAACGAAGGCAGATCAACGACGGCCGCTTACACCCAGGTGCGAACTTATTGACAGACAAATCAATGAATACTACAATAAAATTATGAATCATCATGCAACAGGGGGTGCTTATGAATAATCAAGTATTAACTCCGATTTATTCGGAGTCGAGCAACTGCAGAGACTGCTATCGCTGTGTGCGGAGCTGTCCTGCGAAAGCCATTCAGATCCGGAACTCCCATGCGGAAATCCTGGAGGAACGCTGCACGTACTGCGGCACCTGTGTCCGGGAATGTCCGAATGATGTAAAAAAAATCCGCAGTGATGTGGATCGTGTCCGGATGGAATTGCTGACCGGGCGCAGGAGTATTGTATCCCTGGCGCCTTCTTATGTATCCGAGTTCCGGGAGAATCCGGATAATTTTGTCCGCGCCCTGTATAAGCTGGGTTTTAATGATGTGTCGGAAACGGCGATCGGAGCGGCTCTGGTTACGGAGGCTCTGGATCTGTATAAGGATGAACATGGTGAGGTGCCGTTCATCTCCACCGCATGTCCTTCTGTAGTAGAAATGGTGCGGAAATATTTCCCGGATAACGTGAAAGACCTGGCACCGGTACCTTCTCCGCTGCAGACGCACAGTGCGTATTTGAGACGCCTGTACGGCGATGACATTTTCATTGTCTTTATCGGCCCGTGCATCGCAAAGAAACTGGAAGCGGACAGACATCCGGGATTTCCGGATATCGCACTGACATTCCGGGAAGTCAGAGAATGGCTGCAGGATGAGAACATCATACTGGAGGAGATGGATTCGTCCGCTGCAGTGAATTTCATTCCGTCCAAGGCCGGAAGAGCCGCAGCCTATCCGATCGAAAACGGACAGATTGAGACTTCCAGGCACTGGATGAATCATTTCTTTGAAGCGGATGCGCTGTCGGTCTCCGGCGCTCCCAGACTGATTTCTTCTTTACGTGGAGAGTATGTTAATGTCTCTGAATTCCTGGAAGCATTGAACTGCGACGGAGGATGCATCAACGGACCGGGTGTCGCCAATACGGATTCCGCACTGATTCGAAAGAGAGCGGTAGGCATCCATGTTGCGCAGCGCATGCAGGAGGAGCATCTGTTTGAAGGCGATTCCGCCTTTGCCAGAGAAGTCATGGAGCAGGGGTACGGTATCATTCAGGCAGAACCGCCGGAAACGGCAGTTCCTCCGGGACGCCGCTTTACGGAAGCCGAGATTGCCGCGTCGCTGCGCAAGCTCGGGAAACAATCCAAAGAAGACGAGCTGAACTGTGGAGGCTGCGGATACCGTTCCTGCCGCGAGATGGCGAGAGCGCTTCTGGACGGTTTGGCGGAAGTAGAGATGTGCGTCACAAAAATGCGGCTCGACGCAGAGAGCAAAGTGGACATCCTCATGTCGACCATTCCGCACGGCGTGGTTATTGTGGACCGGGATCTCAATATCGTTGAACTGAACCGGCAATTCCTGGAAATCTTCGATGATTATCCGGAAGACTTTTTTGATGCGAGTGTCATGAAATCTCTGAAGGGTATGCCGCTGGGCAACTTTGTACCGTTTGCGGAGGAATTCCGGAAGCAGCTGGATCAGAAAGAAATGACGCAGTACCGGTTTAAACACAGAGGAAAAGTCATGCGGCTGACCTTCTTCTTTGTACAGAACAGAATGCTTCTTGGCGCCCTGTTCGAAGACATTACCACCCCTATGATCCGCCGGGAGGCGATCATCAAGAAAGCGGAGGATGTCATTACCAAGTCGC
The DNA here is from genome assembly GCA_017534025.1 of Bacillota bacterium. GTDB lineage: Bacteria > Bacillota > Clostridia > Peptostreptococcales > Anaerovoracaceae > RUG708. The sequence continues at coordinate 26,135 of JAFWDF010000068.1, read as the reverse complement.
TCAGCATTGTGCAGCAGATTGCTTCCCTGCTTGGTGAAAATGCCGCGGATAATGAAATCGTACTGAAATCCATCATCGATGAATTCAGTGTTCCGGATGATACGTCGGAAGATTATGGTCCGGTGGAAGACAAGATCGACTGACCGTCGTACAGGCATGCAGAAAGAGGAATTCTATGAATAATATTTTTATAGATATCGACTACCAGCAGGTATATAAAGACGGCCAGAAAATCGGAGGGGACGTGTTTCTGCTGGACAGGCAGGATAAAGGAAATGTTATTACGGCGACTCTGTCTGACGGACTGGGAAGCGGCGTGAAAGCCAACGTACTGGCGTCTCTGACCTCACACATGGCGAACCGTTTTGCTTTTTCCGAGATGGATATCGTGGAAGCGTCGGAAATCATCATGAATACGCTGCCTGTGGACCAGGAGAAGGGATTCAGTTATTCCACGCTGGTAGTTGCCAGGATTTCCTATGCGGAGGATAAATCCTTTATCAATACAAGACTTGTTGAATATGACAATCCGGAAAGCTTCCGGTTCTCCGGGGCGGATCCGGTGGTATGGGGGAGGACGGCGCATACGCTCAACCGCAATGGTGCGGTTAAAAATGAAGTAGTTTATTCATCCAGTTTTAATATGCATGTTGGCGACCGGCTGATTTTCTTCAGCGACGGTGTACCGATGGCAGGCATAGTGCTTGGATCAAAGGGATACACGGGAAAGGCCAGGGATGCGAAATCCAGGCATGTGATGGACCGGGCGGCGTCCGACCGTTACATGCCGAAGAGTGACGTCAGCATATATGCCCGCGAAGCGGCAGACAGCTGGATATCCCCGTACAGCAAAGAAGGCTGGGGAGAGGAAAATGTGAAGCAGTTCATCCAGGAAATTCTGGAAAAAGAACCTGGTATCGCTTCCCGGGACCTGACCCGTAAAATTGTAACGCAGGCTCTGCGTTACGACCGGTATCATCCGGGAGATGACATAACCTGTGCCGCCGTATACGTGCGCAGACCGCGTCGTACACTGATTATTACAGGCGCACCGAGAAACCGGGAATCCGACAGCAAGCTGGGCGAAATCGTCCGCGGATTTGACGGCAAAGTAATCGTCTGCGGCGGAACGACGGGAAAAATTGTTGCACGGGAACTGGGCAAGACGGTAAAACCGGATAATCGGAAATCCGGCGGGCTGCCGCCGACCAGCATCATTGAAGGCGTGGATCTGGTCACGGAAGGCATGATTACACTGTCCGCTGTTACAGACCGCCTGTCGCACAAAGTTCTGCTGAAAGAAATGCCGGACGACCCGGCAAAAAGAATAATTGAAATAATCAGGAATACCGATCAGGTGCAGCTGGTGGTCGGCACCAAAATCAATGACGAAACGGATGATCCGGTCATGGCGGCGAAAATCGGAATCCGAATTCCGCTCATCGAACGGATGACGCAGGCTCTTCGGGAAAATTACCTGAAGGAAGTGGAAATACAGTATCTGTAAGTTCGGAATTCAGTTCGAAGATAATAGAATTCAGAGCGTGTTTGCAGGCATATGGTGTCTGCGTTTTGAAAGGAAGGATTAGAGATGGCAAAGGTTTATGATTTCACTGTGAAAGACAGAGCCGGAAATGAAGTGAATCTCGGTGATTATGCCGGAAAGGTGCTCCTGATCGTCAATACGGCGACCGGCTGCGGGTTTACACCGCATTATGATCCTCTGGAGGACATGTATAAGGAATTCCGGGAACAGGGATTTGAAATACTGGATTTCCCATGCAACCAGTTTGCAAATCAGGCGCCGGGATCCGACGAGGAGATTCACGAGTTCTGTACGCTGAAGTTTGGAACGGAATTTCCGCAGTTTGCGAAGATCGATGTAAATGGCGAGAGCGCGGATCCTCTGTTTGCCTACCTGGCGACAGAAAAACCATTTGTCAGCTTCGGGAAAGGGATGAAAAACGCGGCGCTGAAGAAATTTGCTGATATGAATAATAAAGAATATGGAGACAAAGCCTATATCAAGTGGAATTTCACCAAGTTCCTGATCGACCGGGAGGGCAATGTTCTTGCGAGATTCGAACCGACCACGGATATGAAGGATGTACGTGAAGCCGTGGCAGCGGAACTGACAAAGTAAAGGAGAAGCTCATGACAAAGAATCATAGAAAAGCATGGATCGCTTTATTATTGGCCCTTCTGGTAATGTTTGCGTTCACCGCCTGCGGGGCTGAGAAGCAGCCGGTCGGACAGAGTGCGGAAAATGAAGTGTCTGCATCGGACGAAACCGGATCACAGTCATTGGAAGCAGATATGAATCTTATAATGGATCAGATTGCGGAAAAGGAAATGACAAAGAGCTATGCCGATGTCCTGCCGGATGTGACTCTGGCGGACGCAGAGCTGTTCGGAATCGATCTGGAAGGGAAAAATGTCAGCGCCTATGTCTGGCTGGATCAGGAAGAGTATGTAGCTTTGAAGGATAAGGCGTACAACATGGCAGGGTCGGCCGGCGAAGCGATTATCCATTTCACACTGGCCGATAACGGACCGGAACTGCAGAACGTGGAATGGAGCGAGGACGGAAGCGGTCACGATCAGTGGCTGCAGGATCATTTCCCTGCGGAATATCTGGAGAAGGCACAGGCGTTTAATCCGTATAATGAAGCCGATCCGGATGTGCCGCATAGCCGGCTTATACAAAAAGCAGCTGAAGTTCTGGGAGTTCCGGTAGAAACCGAAAACCTGCTTCAGATTGATCTGGAAAATGGTACTTACGAAATCATTAAAACCATCGAAAGCGGCAGTCCGGGAACCGATGATTACAAATTCGAGACGGAAACGCTGGAAGCCGGAAACCTGAGTGATCTGGCGTCGTAAGGCGTATGCTGGTTCGAAACTGCTAAAAAAGATACGGACAATTGAAACAAGTATCCTTTGCGAAGGAGAAGGAGATAATATGTATCGGAAACACAGGAAATGGATTTCTGTTCTGCTGTCACTGGTGCTGTGCGTTGGATTCCTGCCGGGCACCGTGCTGGCTGAAAGCAATCCGCCGGCAGCGGATACAGATTATCAATTCGGAAATCTGCATTATTTTTCAAAACAATCTGCGGATTATGTCGTCGACAGCTATTATTACACGGATGACTGGTTCTCCGGTGATCTGTCTGTCAGAAACGATGCGCTGGCGCTGGTGTCCGCGCAGCTTTCTGCTTCTGTAACGGATGATCCGCAGTATGCGGTTCAGTTTCTGAAGGATCTGGGCTTTGATGCCAGAGCGGAACGGTATGATAGCATGGATAAAGCGGACTGTGCCTACGTTATCGGCAGCAAAACCATTTCTGCCGGCGGCGAAAACCGTACATTAACAGCGGTCGCTTTCCAGGGAGAAGCCTACGGAGACAAAGGCTGGCAGCAGAATGTAACCGTAAATTCCGAAGACTCGGCACTGCAGGATCATGATTCCTTTGCAGCCGCTGCCAGGGCATTTCTGGATGATTTCGCCGGGAGAAACGCAGACAGCAGCGAAATTGTCTGGCTTACCGGGCAGAGCCGGGGGGCAGCGATCGCTAATTTGTCGGCAGCCGGTCTTCTTGACGCAGAAGCACACCCTGCCGTGACTGCCTATACCTTTGAATCTCCAGCTGCAACACAGAACCCGGCAGCTTCCGACGCCAAGTACAATACGATTCTGAATTATGTTTCAGACGACGATCCGGTTACGGCCCTGCCGATCTGGGGTATGACGCTGTACGGACAGAAGATCGTATATAATACTGTTCCGCCTGCAGATATGGCCGAAGCTCTGGAACACCAGAATCCGGACGCCGCCGTCCTCGCAAAAAACTATAATGCGGAGGCCTTTGGCGGAGACGTCAGGGTCTTTATACAGACACTGACCGGGAACCTGGCTGCAACAGTACCGACCCGGGCAGATTATTCCTCTGTAAAAACGGATATGTTCACGCTGGACGGAGAGACAGTGAATATTCATTATTCCTATCAGAAAGGCCTGCAGGCGCTCTGTCATATTATATTCGGCGGAAACCGCGCGGAACTGGTATCAAAACTGTCGCCGCTGATGGGGATGGTGCCGGATCTTGCCTACAGTCATCTGGAAAAAGTGACGGCAGATACAATGTCCCCTTCGAATGAATATGAACTTCGCAGCGATGCTGTCCGGATACAATGGACTGCAGCCGGTCAGCTGTATGAACTGATGAAAGGGGAAAGCAGTGAACTGCCGTATGATCAGGCGGATCTGTACGGACTGCTGCAGCTGCTGCTTCCGGTGCTTGTCAAAACGGAACCGATGGCAGAGGAAGGCTGGACGCTGCCTGCATTTGATGACGAGTATAAGAGCGAAGGATTTATCAAATATATCGATATAATTACTCTGTTAAATCTGGTAGCGAACAGCGGATCTCTGGTTTTCTCACATCATCCGGATGTGATCATTGCCAGATTGAAGCAGCTGGCGCCGCCGCCGGCCCCGGACAATATTGATCTGCCGCTGGAACAGCCGAAGGCAGGAGATGCAGCCACGGCTGCCGCAGACCAGATCAAAGCCGGTACCGCCGCTCTGGACTGCAGCTGGCTGAGCGTCCAGAATGCCGGCTGGATTACGATCGATAAGACACTGAAAAAGGATAAGAATTATTATCTTGCAGTCACACTGGATGTCGTCGGCCATTCTGTTCCGGACAGTTTTCTGTTTACATTGAATGGTGAAAAACCGATCACCCGGACGGTAAACTATAAAGCAGGAAAGATCTCCATCACCGGAGTCTGGTCCTATCGTGTCGGGGAACCGGAAATGTGTTCGGTAAGCTTTGATGCAAACGGGCATGGAACCGCCCCGGCTTCCGTATCTGTGGGAGCTGGTACACTTCTGAAATATGCCGGATGGACGCTGGAAGATCAGGGAATTGTCAGGGACGATCTCGGATGCTGGCGCTTTGACGGCTGGTTCGATCAGGACGGAGTATTCTGGGAGGATGTGCGGGCAGAACAGGATATTACTTTGTATGCTTCCTGGACACAGCTGATTGACCAAATAGAACTTACATATTCTGTCCCGCATGTCGGAGACAGCGGAGACCGTCTCCTGGAAGTACAGGTTCCGGAAGGGGCTCCATACAGAATCAAGGAAATCCATCTGTATGATACGGAGTCCTATGAAGATGTTGATGAGATTACCAATTCCAATGAACTTTATCTCAATATGTTTATCGTTCCGATTTCTGATGAGTTGGAATTTCTGCTGGATGATCCGGACGGTGAATATCCGGACTATGCCGGTACGATCAGTTTGAACGGGCAGGCTCTGGAAGACGTCTTTTACAGTGAATTTGAGGATGAAGTGTACGTCCAGGCAGATTATTATTTCAATCCGCTGCCGGCTTCGGAACCGGGAAGAAAATTTGTGGATGTCCCGGATGACGCCTATTTTGCGCCGGCTGTCGACTGGGCTGTGGGCAAGGACATTACCAACGGTGTGGATGAAACACATTTCAATCCTGATGGCAATTGTACCCGCGGACAGATGGTCACCTTCCTGTACCGTTGGAAAGGCAAACCGGAAGTGAAAGATACTGAGAACCCGTTTACAGACGTAAAAGAAGGCACGTATTATTATAATGCTGTGTTGTGGGCTGTGGAAAATGGAATCACCAGGGGGATGTCCGAAAGTACCTTTGAACCGGACAGTATGGTTACCCGCGGACAGGCGGTGACTTTCCTGCATCGATTGAGCAAGGAAAAAGCGGAAAATACAAATAATCCATTTGAGGACGTTACTTCCGGCAGGTATTATTACGACGCGGTTCTCTGGGCTGTGGAAAACGGAATCACCAATGGCGTGGATCCATCACACTTCGCACCGGATGCATTATGCAACCGCGCCCAGATTGTAACCTTCCTGTACCGGATCGGATAATTATCCGGAGAATGATTATGAAGTACAGAAAAGACAAATACGGAAATCTGATTTCACAGCTTGGATACGGCTGCATGCGATTCAGTAAAAAGGGAAACAGTATTGATTATCCGAAGACGGAGAAAGAAATACTGCTGGCGATCGAGAAAGGCGTGAACTATTTCGATACCGCCTATATCTATCCGGGCAGCGAGGAATGCCTTGGTCGGATTCTGGATGAGAACGGGTGCAGGGACAAGGTGAATATCGCCACCAAGCTGCCGCAGTATATTCTGCGGTCGGAAAAGGCAATTGAAAAAACCTTCCGGGAGGAACTGTCCCGTTTGCGCACAGACTACATCGATTATTATCTGATGCACATGTTTACCGATTATCTGGAATGGGAGAGTCTGCAGTCACTGGGTATTGAAGACTGGATCCGCCGGCATAAAGCGGACGGAAGCATTCGCAATATCGGGTTTTCCTTTCACGGGGATACGGAGACATTTCTGCAGATTCTGAATGCGTACGACTGGGATTTCTGCCAGATTCAGTATAATTACCTGGATGAACACAGCCAGGCCGGCCGGCGCGGACTGCATGCTGCAGCGGAGAAAGGGATTCCGGTTATTATCATGGAACCTCTGCGCGGCGGCAAGCTGGTCAACCTGCCGGAAAAGGCCAGGGCTGCTCTTCAGGAAAGCGGTACCGGGTATACACCGGCGGAACTGGGACTGCGCTGGCTGTGGGACCAGCCGGAGGTGACCTGTGTACTGTCCGGTATGAATTCCGTGGAAATGGTGGAGGAAAACATACGGATCGCATCTGATGCTGAAGCCGGTTCCTTTTCTCCGGCGGACTTCGATCTGGTGGAACATGTCCGGCAAATCATTAAAGAAAAGGAAAAAGTCGGCTGTACCGGATGCCGGTACTGTATGCCATGTCCGAAGGGTGTGGATATACCGGGTATATTCCATTATTACAATCTCATGTATCTGGAGAAAAAAATACCGACGAGATTCGAATTCGCCAGAAATGTGGGGCTGCGTAAGGAACCGGGCTTCGCGTCGCAGTGTATTGGCTGCGGGAAGTGTGAAATGCATTGTCCGCAGCATATTCCGATCCGGGATAAACTGAAGGAAGCGGACCGGGCGCTCCGGCCGCTGCCGTACAAAGCAGGTATCCAGGTCGCGCGCAAAATAATGAAAAGGTAAATATGAAAAGGCACCCCGCGTCCGGCAGAACTGCCGGAGCGGGGTGCTTTGTTTTTATCAGAGGATCTGGTTCACCGGATTCTTCTTTCTGTACGGAAGGAAGAATGGGCGGGATTACCAGGTGTAATCTTCAGCGTCTTCTACGCCGCGTCCGGTAAGCTTGTCCAGCATGATGCGCTGTTCGATGCGCGCAACATTCTTTCTGGTGCTGGCAACAGCGTCCGGGTTAACGGAGATGGAGTCGATGCCGCTCTTAACCAGGAATTCGCAGAATTCCGGATAGATGCTTGGTGCCTGGCCGCAGATGGAAACCGTCTTGCCGTCTCTGTGAGCCACTTCGATCAGATGGCGGATTGCGCGCTTCACAGCGAGGCTCCTGCCGTCGAAGATGTGCTGCACTGTTTCGTTGTCACGGTCGCAGCCCAGGATCAGCATGGTCAGGTCGTTGGAACCGATGGAGTAACCGTCTACGAACTGGTTGAACTGATCTGCCAGGATGATGTTGGAAGGAATTTCCGCCATCAGCCATACCTTGAAGTCCTGGTTTCTTACGAGACCTTCTTCTGCCATGATCTTCGTAACTGTCTCCGCTTCTTTAACGGTACGGCAGAACGGGATCATAACCTGCAGGTTCTTGAGGCCGTATTCGTCACGAACCTTCTTGATTGCCTGGAGTTCCAGTCTGAAGGCAGGCAGGTAAGCCGGATCATAGTATCTGGAAGCGCCTCTCCAGCCGAGCAGTGCGCTTGGTTCATACGGTTCATACTTGTCACCGCCGATCAGTCCGCGGTATTCGCTGGACTTGAAGTCGGAGAGACGTACGACAACCTGGCGTGGTGCCATGGCAGCCGCTACTTTTCTCATGCCGTCAGCCAGCTGGTTAACAGCTACATCAGCTCTTCCTGTTTCGATGAGGTGGAGCGGATGTTCATGAATGAACGTAGTCCAGATGAATTCTTCTCTCATCAGGCCGATACCGTCAGCCGGGAGGGAAGCATTCTTTTCAGCCAGATCCGGATTGCCCAGATTCATGTAGATCTTGGTGCCGGTGATCGGAGCAAAGTCAGCAACGCCGCCGACAGCCGCAGTCTGCTTTTCTTCCTTGGCTTCGGTGATGCTCTTTACGATACCTTCATATACTACGCCGCTGGAAGCATCGACAGTGATTTCCGCGCCGTCAGGAATGGTTGTGGTCGCTTCGGAGGAGCGGCTCTTGGTACCTACGATACAAGGAATCTCGAGCTCACGGCTTACGATGGCCGCGTGGCAGGTCATACCGCCGGCGTCCGTAACGATGGCGAGCGCCTTCTGCATGGCCGGTACCCAGTCAGGAGCCGTCATGGTCGTAACGAGGATTTCGCCTTCCTGGAATTCATCAATTTTGGAAGGATCCAGAATGACATGCGCTTTGCCGGCAACTTTGCCCGGGCTCGCAGGCAGACCCTGTACGATGACTTTCATATCTTCAGTAACGGCGGAAGAATCACTCATGTCAGCCCCCTTATCCTTTTTCTTTCTGGACCATACGGTTTCCGGACGCGCCTGGAGGAGCCAGATCTTGTTGTCTCTTTCATCTACGCCCCATTCCATATCCATCAGGCAGCCATAATGCGCTTCAATAGCCTTTGCGTATTTCGCCAGTTCGATTGCCTGTTCATTGGTAATGGCAGGCTTGTTTACGTCTTCTTCCGGAACCTTTTCTTCTACAACATCGCCTTCCGGTTTGCGTACGAGGCGGACCGGCTTTTCGTTGACCATGCTGTCCTAGATTTCCAGTGTGTTTTTGTCAATAACGAAGTTGTCCGGGGTAACGGTACCCTGTACAACGTATTCGCCGAGACCGTAGGCGCCTTCGATAGTAATGCAGCTGTCATCGCCGTTGGCGACATTCACTGTAAACATAACGCCGGAAGCCTTGGAGAATACCATCATCTGAACAGCTGCACTCAGCGCTACTGTAAGATGATCGAATCCCTGCTTTTCTCTGTAATAGGTAGCACGATCCGTAAATGTGGAAGCGTAGCATTCCTTGACTTTCTGGATGACCATATCTGCGCCCTTGACGTTCAGATATGTGTCCTGCTGGCCTGCGAAGCTCGCGTCAGGAAGGTCTTCTGCTGTAGCGCTGGAGCGTACTGCAACAAACGGATCCGGTTCACCGACTTTTTCTGCAAGCTCTTCATACGCTTTGCGAATGTCGTCCGCCAGTGCCTGCGGCATATCCTGTTCTACGATCATTTCACGGATCGCAGCCGTGACGTCCCGCAGCATAGCCGTATCTTCCACGTCTGTCAGCTTGCTGATCTCTTCACGGATCCGGTCGCCGAGACCGGTTTCCTTAATAAAGAATCGATAAGCACTCGCGGTAGTCGCGAAACCATACGGAACTGGAACATCTGTAGAAGATGTCATTTCACCCAGAGAGGAGGATTTGCCTCCGACAAGATCAACATCTTCCCGTCTCAGTTCATCGAACCATAATACATTTTTTTCTTCACGCTTCATTTCTTTTACCCTCTGAAAATCAGATTGTCATACAATAGATGGCAGACAGAATGTGCCTGCTGATTTTTAAATATATGTTATATTTTACATGTTCTTAAAGATTTATTAAAGTAATTTTTGAAATTATCATTCAAGAATCATAAAATATTATTCAAATTACAATTTCTGTGTGCTAATAAGAGCTGTTCAGGATGAGCCGGAGGCGCTTTTTTCATTATTCACTTTTATTTACCGGAAGGGAAAATGGTGAGATCAGTGGAATTTGATTATATTAATGAATTACGGTAAAATATAAAAATGTGTCGGCAATTCTGCCATATATATTCAAAATAGAAGGAGTTTATTTTAATGAATGAAAAACATATTGATATGACATCGCTGGCGGCAGAGCGGGAAAAAACCATTGTCCGGACCAGTATTATCGGCATTGTAACCAACGTGTTTCTGGCTGCATTTAAAGCGGCGGTCGGAATCATTTCCAATTCCATTGCCGTGACGCTGGATGCTGTTAATAATCTGTCGGACGCGCTGTCTTCCATTATTACGATCATCGGCGCGAAGCTGGGTTCCCGTATGCCGGACAAAAAGCATCCACTGGGCCACGGCCGCAGCGAATATATCAGCTCGATGCTGGTAGCGGCTATTGTATTGTATGCAGGGATCACATCGATGGTGGAATCGATAAAGAAGATTATTCATCCGGAAGAAGCGGATTACAGCACGGTGTCACTGGTGATTATCGCAGTGGCGATTGTGGTTAAGCTGATTCTGGGCCGTTACGTAAAGAAAAAAGGGGAGGCAGTGAATTCCGGCGCGCTGGTGGCTTCCGGACAGGACGCTTCTTTTGACGCGATTCTTTCGGCGTCCGTGCTGGCGTCCGCCATTATTTTCCTGATCTGGCATATTTCGCTGGAAGCCTATGTGGGCGTAATTATTTCTGTCGTGATCATTAAAGCCGGTATCGAAATGATGCTGGAGACATTGGATGATATTCTGGGGCATCGCAGCGACGCGGAGCTGACCGGCAAAATTAAGTTGCTGATTAATGAAGAACCGGAAGTGCGTGGCGCCTATGATTTATTTCTGCATAATTACGGCCCGAATAAGAATTACGGGTCGGTACACATTGAATTGCCGGATACGATGAATGCGGAAGAGATTGATCGCCTTTCCCGCCGGCTGCAGCTGCGGGTGTATAAGGAAACCGGTGTGATAATGACAGGTATCGGTGTGTATTCGTTTAATACAAAGGATGATGAAGCGGCTCATATGCGGGAAGCAGTGAGGGACGCAGTTATGTCGCACGAGGGAGTGCTCCAGATCCATGCATTCTACGCGAACCTCGAAGAAAAGACGATTCGATTTGATGTGGTCCTCAGCTTTGATGTGGATCCAAAGGAAACCCTGGTTATTCTCTGTGAAGAAGTAAAGAAGATGTATCCGGATTACGAAGTCGAAATCGCACCGGATCTGGATGTGACGGACTGATGAATAAGATGTATGAACCTGATGCAGCAAAACCGGAAAGTGCAGGCAGTACCGCGGATGTAAGTGTGCGGGATGCGGAGATGGGCAGCCGGGAGGCTGGCGTAAGTGTGCGGGATGCGGTGCTGGAAGATGCTCCGCGTATTCTGGAAATTTACGGCCATTACATTAAAAAAACAGTTGTAACGTATGAATATGATATTCCGACGCTGGAGGAATTCACCGGCCGCATGAAGGATACCATGCAGAAATATCCGTATCTGGTGATTTTGCAGGATGGACAGATTAAAGGGTATGCTTACGCCCGGGCATATATCGGGCGGGCGGCCTGTGACTGGAGCTGCGAGACTACGGTTTATCTGGATCCTGAAGCGACCGGGCACGGTTTAGGCAGCAGAATTTATCAGGAACTCGAAAATGCGCTTCGGGAAATGGGCATTCTTAATATGTATGCGGCGGTGGCCTGGCCGCAGCAGGAAGATGAGTATCTGAATGAAAACAGCGCGCTTTTTCATGAAGCATATGGTTTCCGGAAGATCGGGCATTTTCGGAACTGCGGGTATAAGTTCGGCCGCTGGTACGATTTGCTCTGGCTGGAAAAAATCATCGGAGAGCATTGCGCGGAGCAGGCGCCGGTTATAAGCTATCCGGAGCTTAAAAGGTAATAATGACAGGGGCAGCCGTCTTGCCGATCCAGGCGATGGCTGCTTCTTTTTTATTGGGAAATGCCCAACAAACAGAGTTGGAAGCGGGCTGATGGAGGCTTGCGGAAAGGAAATGTTGGACATTTTCGACTATATCAAGAGAAACTGCCCAAAGAATTGGGCAATCCAAGGCTGCAAGACGGGAAATGCCCAATAACCCTTCGGCAAACAACTGCAGGTGTTCCGGTTCTCTACCAAACCAGATGCGCGACTCAATTCTTGCCGGTTCTGTGCCAAACCGGATCCCCGCACAAAACTATCCGGCTCCGCGTCAAACTGGATGCCGGACTCCGCTTCTTTCCGTCAGTTTTTTGTCGGATATCGAGATTATTTGCCAATCTTTAGTTATAATGAAAAGCAATAGAATTCTTCCCGGCGGCCTTCATGACAGACCGCCTGCAGCGATATACGGAGCGCAGCATTATGAACGAAACCGTGCAGCAGCTGCTGCAGAGAAAATCCGTGCGGTCCTTTACGGATCGGGAAATAGATGAAAGCATTGTACAGGAGATTCTGCTGGCAGCTGTCAATGCTCCGACTGCTGGAAATCAGCAGTTGTATACGATTCTCCGGATCACAGACCGGGAACTGCTGGAACAGCTCGCGGACTCCTGTGATCATCAGCCGTTTATTACCACGGGGAAACTGGTGCTTCTGTTTTGCGCTGATTGCCTGAAATGGTACGACGCCTATCGATATGCCGGCTGTGAACCGCGGCATCCGGGAGCCGGAGATTTGCTACTTGCCGTAGACGATTCGATGGCGGCTGCGCAGAATGCAGTTGTGGCGGCCCATTCATACGGAATCGGGTCCTGCTACATCGGAGATATTATGGAAAATATGGAAAGAGTACAGGAACTGCTTCATCTTCCGGACTATGTCTTTCCGACGACACTTCTCGTATTCGGCTATCCGACGGAACAGCAGAAGAATCGTCCGAAACCGGAGAGAGCGGACCTGAAATATATAGTCCGTGAAAATTATTATCATCGCATGGACGGGGAAGAGCTGCGGGGTATGCTTCAGGTAAAAGCCGGAGGAGAAGACTTTGATGCCTGGATCCGGGCCTTCTGCGCAAGAAAATATAATTCCGATTTTGCAAGGGAAATGTCCCGCTCGGTCGCCGGTTATCTCGAACAATTCCGGTCATGCTGCGCCGGGCGCGATTCACTGCGCAAGCGCCGGGGTAATAATATTATTAATGAACCTGAAAGGAGCTAATAGAATGCATATTGTATTTTTAGATCGAATGAGTATCGGCAGCGATCTCGATCTGTCCGAATTCAGCACACTCGGTGAGGTGACGATGTACGAGTTTTCAACGCCGGAAGAAGTGCCGGAAAGGGCGGCGGATGCCGACATTCTCGTAGTGAATAAAATTCCTGTTAATGCCTCCACAATCGGCAGTGCAGAACGGCTGAAGCTGGTTTGTGTAACGGCAACGGGCACAAATAATCTGGATAAGGAATACCTGGCGGAACGGAACATCGAATGGCGCAATGTGGCGGGCTATTCCACCGAAAGTGTCGCGCAGCACACCTTCGCGCTGCTGTTCTATCTCTGGGAGCATCTGCGTTATTACGATGAGTATGTCAAGGACGGCAGGTATGCGGATGACAAGATGTTCACCCATTATCAGAACCAGTTCCATGAGCTGTCCGGCAAAACATGGGGGATCATCGGACTGGGCAACATCGGCCGCAGAGTGGCGGAAATCGCGTCCGCCTTCGGCTGCCATGTCCGGTATTATTCCACTTCCGGCCGCAACCATACGGAGGACTTCGAGGAAGTCGGCATGGAGGAACTGCTGAGCGGCTCCGATATCATTTCCATTCATGCCCCGCTGAACGAGAATACGGAAGGTCTGATCGACCTGGAAAAACTGCGCAAAATGAAGTCCGACGCCATTCTGCTCAATCTGGGAAGGGGCCAGATCATCGTGGAAGAAGATCTGATGCAGGCACTGAAAGAAGGTGCAATCGGAGCAGCCGGCCTGGATGTGCTGTGTGAAGAACCGATGAGTAAGCAGAGTCCGTTCCTGGGCTATCATGACAGCGACCGGCTTTTCATTACCCCGCACATCGGGTGGGCATCTCTGGAGGCACGCACCCGCCTTATGCATATTATTGCCGGTCAGATCCGGGAATTTCTCGGGCAGAACGCGGAGTAAGCCATGAATAAGATGGGATTTGGGCTGCTGCGGCTTCCGCAGGCCGGGCGGCACAGCGCCGGCGGTCCGGGCGGATTTGACTGGCCTCTGATTACCCGCATGACCGATGCTTTTCTGGATCTCGGCGGGAAATATTTCGATACCTGCTATACCTACCTGAACGGGTACAGTGAGATGGCCGTGAAAAAATGCCTCTCTGAACGCGTGCCCCGGGAACGGTTTCTGGCAGCCGATAAACTGCCCGGCTACATGTGCCGGTCACGGCAGGATGCCGTAAAGTATTTTGAAGAAGAGCTGCGCCGCTGCGGTGTGGATTACTTTGATGTCTATATGCTGCACTGGCTCAATGAGGCGCATTACCGGAAGGCGGAACAGCTGGACCAGTTCGGTTTTCTGGAAAAAATGAAAAAAGAAGGAAAAGCAGTGAAAACCGGTTTTTCCTATCATGACAGCGCGGCACTGCTGGATGAAATCCTCGGGCAGCATCCGGAAATCGACGTGGTGCAGCTGCAGATTAATTATCTGGACTGGGACACCGCTGGCATCGAATCCGGAAAATGTTACGAAACAGCTGTCCGGCACGGCAAACAGGTGTATGTCATGGAGCCTGTAAAAGGCGGTTCTCTGGCGAATCTGCCTTCGGAAGCCATGGCACTGTTGCAGTCGGTGCATCCGGACCGGACAGCCGCAGACTGGGCGCTGCGGTTTGTACAGTCACTGCCGGGGGTTGAAATCTGCCTGAGCGGCATGAATACCATAGAACAAATGCAGGCAAATATGCAGCCGGTTGAGCCTTTGAGCGAGGCGGAACGGGAACTCCTTTTCCGCGCCGCGGGGATTATCCTGGCAAATACCCGGATTCCGTGTACCGGCTGCGGGTACTGTGTCAGCCATTGTCCGGAGAACATTGCGATTCCCGATTTCTTTAAAATGTATAATGAACTGTGCCGCTATCCGGAGGAATCCTGGAAAATCGAACCGGTATACCGGCAGAAGTGCCGTCAACACGGAAAAGCGTCGCAGTGCATCGGCTGCGGCAGCTGTGCGCGGCATTGTCCGCAGAATATCCGGATTCCGGAGTACCTGAAAAAGGTCGCGGATGCATTTGAATAATTTGGAGGTTAATAGAATGAAAGCACCATTTTCATCGTATCTGGACAGCATAACGCCGGCTCTGCGGGAGCTGGCCGGAAAGCTGGACAGTCAGTATGATTATGTGAGTATATTATCGACGGATTCGGCGGGATTCAGCCTGGCGGTTTCCCAGCACAGCAAATCTGTTTCGAACAGCAATATGACCACAGAGCGCGGAACGGTTGTCCGGGTATGCCGGAACGGTCTTTACAGCGAATATGCTTTTAATGATCTGGATCCGGACCGGGTGGAGCAACTGGCGGATACTCTGCAGGCAGAACTGGACCGCCAGCTTCGCTTACTGGAAGCCACCGGCAGCGAGGTTTACGAGACCGGGATACTGCCGGATGAACCGCTGGAATTATTCGTAGAAAAAGAAGCGGAACGGCTTCCTGAAAAAATGGATCTGAGTGAATTGGTGGATTCTTTTTCCGCTTTGTCCGATGCGGGCATGAAGACCATTCCCGGTGCGCTGGACTGCGGGCTGCGCGCCAGCTCCACCCATATTTCCAAACTGTTTCTGACGAAAAACCGGTTCCTGCGGCAGAGCTATGTCTATACGGAGGGTGTTATTTTTGCCTATGCGCCGAATCCGGACGGCGAACTTCGCACGGTATATGAAGGCGTTTCCGGCTGCGGCGGGCCGGAAATTCTAGACGGTCTGAAAGAAAAACTGGAAGCAGCGCCGCAGACCATGCGGGAAGTGCTGGGTGCGGAAAAAATCGTGCCGGGAGAATATGACATTATTGTGGATCCCCATGCGGCGGGTCTGATCGCGCATGAAGCCTTCGGGCACGGCGTGGAGATGGATATGTTTGTAAAAGGCCGCGCCCTTGGCGCCGACTATATCGGCAGGCGTGTGGGCAGCGACCTGGTCACCATGCATGAAGGCGCCGCCTGTGCAGAGAGTGTCACGGCGTATGCTTTTGACGACGAAGGCATTCCGGCAGGGGATGTGATCGAGATTGACCACGGCATTCTCAGGACGGGCATATGCGATGCGCTGTCCGCGCTGCGGCTGGGTACGGTTCCGACCGGAAACGGAAAGCGGGAAAACTACGCCCATAAAGTATATACGCGTATGACCAATACGGTGTTTGATGCGGGTAATGATTCGCTGGAAGACATGATTGCGTCGATACAGAACGGGTATTTGCTCCGCGGTGTCCAGAGCGGGATGGAGGATCCGAAACACTGGGGCATTCAGTGCATACTCGACCGCGGTTATGAAATTAAAGACGGCAGGCTGACTGGAAAAGTAGTTTCACCGATCATTATGACCGGTTATGTCCCGGATCTGCTCGGTTCGGTGTCCATGGCAGGCAGGGACTGCAGTATCAGCGGCAACGGTGCCTGCGGCAAGGGACATAAGGAATGGGTGAAGGTGGCCGACGGCGGTCCGTATCTGAAGATGAAAGCGAGGCTGGGATAATGATCGAACGTATCAAAACGAAACTGGAGACGCTGGACTGCGATGCCTGGGAACTGACCGAGGCCAACCGGCGCGGCTGGGAATTCTATTTTATCCGGCATCGCCTGGACCAGAACCGCGCCGTGGAAGTGAAAAGCTGCAGCGTGAAATTATTTAAAGAGCTGGAAGACGGCCGTTATCTTGGAAGCGCGTCCGGAACCATTCCGCCGACCGCTTCGGACGAAGAAATCGACGAACGGCTGGCTTCGATTCTGTACCAGGCCGGCCTGGTAAAAAATCCATATTATACATTGCATGATACGCCGGTTGACATTCCTGCAAAAACGGATGCAGTGGATGTCGCCGGCATTGCGGAGAATTTTATCCGGGCGGTCCGCGGCGTCGCGGAAACCGAAAGCGAAGACATTAACTCCTACGAGATCTTCGTCAATTCCATTACCCGCCATACACTGAATTCGAACGGCGTTGAATACACCTGCACTTATCCGTCCTGTACGCTGGATCTGGTGGTGAACGCCCGGCAGGAAGGGCATGAAATCGAGGTGTACCGGTTCTTTACATCCGGTACCTGCGACGCAGATGCGCTGAAAGAAGATATTGCTGCGGCCATGCAGTGCGGAAGGGACCGGCTGAAAGCGGTGCCGAC
Organism: Bacillota bacterium; assembly: GCA_017534025.1. Classification (GTDB taxonomy): domain Bacteria; phylum Bacillota; class Clostridia; order Peptostreptococcales; family Anaerovoracaceae; genus RUG708. Next base: position 8,922 of record JAFWDF010000068.1, on the reverse strand, counting down.
ACCGGCTGTTGGCAGCGTGGATGTAGTCTTTTCCACGGCGGATGCAGTCAGCATATATGATTATTTCCTGGAGCGGATGAGCGCAGGCATGAAGGTGCATAAGATGTCCGACTGGGAAATCGGAAATCCGGTGGTGGAACATGCGCAGGGTGACCGCATCAGTCTGGAGGTGCTGTCTTCTCTGGAGAATTCTTCCATGAATTATCCGGTGGATGCGGAGGGCGCCCCGATCCGGGACCGCTGGCTGATCCGGGACGGTGTGGCGGAATCTTACTACGGTTCGCGGCAGTTCAGCCAGTATATCGGTCTGGAAAATACTTCGCTGGTAAATAATGTGCGTTTTTCCGGCGGTTCTGCTTCCGCAGAGGAGGTGCGCAGCGGAGACTATCTGGAAATTGTGGAATTTTCCGACTTCCAGGTGGATTCCATGAGCGGCGATATCGCCGGAGAGATCCGGGTGGCTTACTGGCACCATGACGGTGAGATAACGGTGGTCTCCGGAGGCTCCGTTTCCGGCAATATGCTGGACGCGGCGCGCTCCATGCGTTTCTCCAGGGAAACGCGGCAGTATGACACTCATGTCATTCCGGCGGTGACCCGGCTGCAGGGCCTGCGGATCACGGCTGCAGCGCAGTAATTCGATAGACTAATTATTACGGAGAAGGGGAATGGGAAAGAATCTGATACTGTATTTTTCCAGAAACGGCGATAATCTGGTCGGCGGTCTGGTAAAAACTCTGGAAAAAGGAAATACAGAATACTGCGCGGAATTCATTCAGAAAGCAGCGGGCGGTGATCTATTTAAAATTGAACCGTACATCGAATATGATGAAGATTATTATGCCTGTATGGACGAAGCCACGGCGGAACAGAACCGGCGTGCCCGGCCGGATCTTCTGTATTATCTCAACCGGCTGGATGGCTATGATAATGTCTTTGTCTGCGGACCGTGCTGGTGGGGAACGTATCCGATGCCGGTCTTTACGCAGATTGAACGGCTGGACTGGCGCGGAAAAAAGGTATTCCCTCTGGTGACCCATGAAGGCAGCGGGCTGGGCTCCTGCGTTCGTGATCTGCAGCGTTTCTGCAGAGGGGCGGTATTCGGACCCGGGCTGGCCGTTCGGGGAACCCTGGCGCCGGATTCCGAAAAAACCGTGACGGACTGGGTCGTCCGCTGTCTGGAAGCGGCTGGGGAAGAGTCCGTCAGGGAGTAATGGGAGGAGTATGGAACAGCCAAAAAGCATCAATAAAATACGATGGATCCTGACCGGCGTCATGGCATTGGTTCTGATCGTCTGTGTGGCCAGGCTTTTCTGGATCTCCCGGGAGTATAAGGAATCCAAAGACTTGTATGAACAGACCGAACAGACTTACGTCACGGAGCCGGCTGCGGTTCCGGAAGACATTGCTCCGGAATGGTACCAGCAGATTTCCGTGGATCTGGAGAGTATGCAGGCGGAAAACCCGGAGGTCAGCGGTTGGATCTACTTTGAAAATGAACCTTCGATAAGTTATCCGGTCATGCATGCGGACAATAATAAAAAGTATCTCCGGACCGCCTGGCAGGGCGGCGAAGCAGTTGCCGGATCCATTTTTACAGAACGGTCCAATGCGGCGGATTTCACGGATCCGCATACGATCATTTACGGACATAACATGCGGAATGAGAGTATGTTCGGCAAGCTGAAGCATTACAAAACGGATGCGGATTATTACCCGGATCACCAGTTTTTCCAGATCATTACCAATAGCATGTATTACCGGTACTGGATTGTTGCTTGCAAAGACGTCAGCGACAGAAACGGTCTTTTTACGGTCTGGATGGAAGGCGGCGAGGATTTCAGGAGCTTCGTGCAGGAGCAGGTGCTGGGGGAATCCCTGATCAGTGCCGGTTATATTCCGGATCCGGGAGATCACATTATCACATTATCTACGTGTAATAATACGCAGAGAAAACGCTTTACAGTCAGTGCGGTCCGGGTCGCTCAGCAGCCGCGAACTGCGCCGTGAGCACAGAAAGGAAACTCTTATGCAGAAAGCCATTAAGAATAAACGGTTCCGGTGGTGGAAAATACTTGTTTTTCTCCTGCTTCTCCTGCTGCTGGCAGTGGTCTTGTACGTTGCCTATGTTCTGGTGACCTATGACCGGATCGCGGACAATCAGGAGCTGCCGGTTTCCGGCACGGCATCCGGCATGGCGCAGACCGGACAGGAATATACGGCCGTTTCCTATAATATCGGGTTTGGTGCGTATACGCCGGATTTCACGTTTTTTATGGACGGGGGAACGGAGAGCCGGGCGGCTTCAAAGGAAAGTGTGATAGACTGCGTGCACGGAGCGGCCGATACAGCCCTGGCATTTGCACCGGATATTGTGCTGTATCAGGAAGTGGATACCGGTTCCACCCGGAGCTGGCAGGTGCAGCAGGCGGATTTGCTGGATGACTGTTTTGCTTCGCAGGGGGTGTACGATCATGTTTTCGCGGAGAATTATCATTCAGCCTATCTGATGTATCCGATTACAAAACCGCACGGGGCATCCCGGTCAGGGCTGCTCACATTGAGTAATTTGAATATTTCCTCCGCACTTCGCAGAAGTCTGCCGATCGCCACGGATCTGAAGAAGCTGCTGGATTTGGACCGCTGTTACAGTATTTCCAGAATTCCGGTTGAAAATGGAAAAGAGCTGGTGCTGTATAATCTGCATCTGTCCGCTTACGGCACGGATGCTGCGCAGGGAAATGCCCAGCTGAAAATGCTTTTCGAAGATCTGGCAAAAGAATATGAGGCGGGTAATTATATTGTCTGCGGCGGTGATTTCAACCACGATTTTACCGGGGATTCGGTTCCGTATTTTAATAATGGCAGTGAAGAACGATTCACCTGGTGCCAGCCGTTTCCGGATGACATCCTGCCGGATGGGTTTGTGAAATGTACGGATTACGAGGATGGGATGGTCCCGTCTACCAGAAATACGGATATTCCTTACAGTGAGGACAGTTTTACAGTCACGCTGGACGGTTTTATTGTGTCGGATAATGTCCGGTGCAATTATGTGCAGACCGTCGATACCGGATTCCAATATTCGGATCATAATCCGGTCGTACTAAGATTCGAGCTGCTGCCCGCTGCAGAGTAATTAATATTAAAAAGAAGACCCACTGAGGCTTGCCTCGGCGCTGCGCGAACTGCGTGCCGCCGACGGCTCAGTGGGTCTTTTTGCGCTGGCGCGCTTAAAATCTCCGGTCTTAACCGTATTCTATTTTGATCCCATTTTTTCCAGGAATTCCGGACCGTAGCCGTAATGCTCGACGACAAAATCCAGATCCTTGTCACCGCGGCCGGATAAATTGACCAGTACAGAGCCGGTCATGCCGGTGCGGGCCACTTTGATGGCGTAGGCGAGAGCGTGGGAGCTTTCGATCGCAGGGATGATACCTTCGTGTCTGGAAAGCAGGAAGAGCGCTTCGATGGCTTCCTCGTCGCCGACAGTCGTATAATTGATTCTCTTCATGTCGTGCAGCAAAGCGTGCTCCGGACCTGCGGCAGGATAGTCCAGACCGCTGGCGTTGGAATACACCGGCGCCGGTTCACCATTCTCATCAGCCAGCATGATGCTGTTGAATCCGTGCATGATGCCTTCGCTTCCATAATTGATGGATGCGGCATGATCGCCCAGCTTCGGACCACGGCCGAGAGGTTCTACGCCGACCAGCTCCACCGGATCTGCAAGAAACGGAGTAAACATGCCGATGGCATTGGAACCGCCGCCCACGCAGGCGACCACCTGGTCCGGCAGATGACCGGTTTGTTCCAGGAACTGGGATCTGGCTTCTTCACCGATGCAGAACTGGAAATCCCGGACCATCAGCGGGAACGGATGTGGGCCGGCTGCCGTACCGATGCAGTAAACCGCATCTTTGTATTCCGTCGAGTAGGCCATAAAGGCGGCGTCTACAGCTTCTTTCAGAGTCTTCAGACCGAAGCTGACCGGAATGACGTTGGCGCCCAGCATTTTCATACGGGTAACATTCGGCGCCTGCTTGGCGATATCCACTTCCCCCATGTAAATGTCACATTCCAGTTCGAAATAAGCGGCTGCCGTAGCCAGTGCCACGCCGTGCTGTCCGGCGCCGGTTTCGGCAATCAGCTTCTTTTTCCCCATGTACTTGGCGAGCAGGCCTTCTCCCATACAGTGATTCAGCTTGTGTGCACCGGTATGGTTCAGATCCTCCCGCTTAAGATAAATCTGCGTTCTGCCCAGCAGGTTGGAGAGATTCTGGCAATGATACACCGGAGTCGGCCGTCCCTGAAAATCCCGGCGGATGCGTCTCAGCTCCGCGATGAACTGCGCGGACTGCGCGATCGTATTGTACGCTTCGGCGTATTCATTAAACGCCTTGATCAGCTCCGGATCTTCCAGGTAATTACCGCCATATTTTCCAAAATAACCGTCCCGGGATGGATATTCTTTAAGATAATTGTCAAAATCTCTGTATTTATTCATTATGCAAAACCCTTTCTGCTGTAAAGTGTTAATTATTATTAATGCCGTACTATGCCCGGCATGGATTACAGCCAATGATTTTGCATTATACCACATTTAGACAGGCGTGAATACAATCTATTTGAGATTCATAAGCTCCGGAAGAGTGGCTTCGAAGTCTACGCCGTACCAAGGCTTCTCCGGATTTTCCATGGTGACTTCGATGGTGCGGGCCGTGTAATCCGCAGCGATCCGCATCGCATCCCGCCAGTCGAGGCCCTTCATGATTTCGCCGACGCATGAACTGGAGAACAGATCGCCGGTGCCGTGGTAAACAGCATCGATGCGCTTCCGCTGGTAGGTGAAATACTCACCGCTCTTTGAGTCAAAGCCCATGATACCGGTCTGGCCCGGTTCCAGACTGACGCCGGTCAGCACACTGATGCCCGCGCCGAATGCATTGAGGCGCTGCAGCATTTCCTTAATATAACTCTCATCGTATTCTTCACGGTAATCCATACCGGTCATGAAGGCCGCTTCCGTAATATTCGGAACGATAATGTCCGCGATCGAGCAAAGCTCCGCATTTTTCCGGACATAATCCATATCGAAAGCCGGGTAGAGCTTTCCGTTGTCCGCCATTACCGGATCAATGAATACCAGCGTTTTTTCATCCCGGAAATCGCTGATCAGGGCTTTGACCTGATCGATCTGTTCAATGGTTCCCAGGTATCCGGTATAAATGGCATCGAAATGCACCTGCTCACTTTTCCAGTGTTCCGCGATCGGTTCGATCTGGTCACTGAGATCCTTACAGGTGAAATTGTTGAACATCGTGTGTGTGGACAGCACCGCTGTCGGCAATATGACCGTCTCACTGCCCAGGGCGGAAATGACCGGCAGAGCAATCGTCAGGGAGCATTTGCCAAGGCAGGAAATATCCTGAATTGTCAGAACTCGCTTCATAGGAACCTCACTTTCTGAACTATATAAATGTATTTGATCATCTCAACTATTGGAAAATAATTTTAAATATTTTATCACATTTGCGATAATCCCGAAGAATATATTTGCATGAAATATATTTTATACAATTCTTGTCCCGGAATGATTAAGCAAGCATACGGGGCGCTGTTAATGCCGGATAATTCCAGGCCCGTTCTGCGCTAAAAAAGTATATCCTTCCATTAATAATTTTTGATAAAATAGAAAACAGAACGATGAAGTATATAATCTCCGGATCATGAAATCCGGGGGACAGATATATTAATGTAAGGAGAAGGGATCATGGCAACGCGTTTTACGAATAAAGTGCAGATTCTGGTGATTGATGCGCAGGGCGGCGGCCTTGGGAAGCAGCTGATCACGGGCATTAAAAAAGAAGTACCGGACGCGCATGTCATCGCGATCGGCACGAATTCGGCCGCAACCTCCGTGATGCTGAAAGCCGGTGCGGACGAAGCGGCCACCGGAGAAAACTCGGTGGTGGTTGCCTGCCGGCGGGCGGACATTATCATCGGGCCGGTTGGCATGGTGATCGCCGATGCCATGACCGGAGAGATCACGCCTGTCATGGCGGCCGCTGTGGCACATGCAGACGCGAAACGGATCATGATTCCGTTCAATAACTGCAACAATTACATAGCCGGCGTTTCGGAACACAGCACCGGCCGTCTGGTGGCGGACGCGCTGGGTGAATTGAAACGATACGCCGAATCATTATTATGATATAATATAAAAAACAGCATGAAGCTGTTCAGCCCGGCAGCAGAAGCATTGCCGATTTTCATTTATAATATATTGTTATTATATCCGGTGATCATGAAGATCACCGCACTCCGTTCGGAATGAACAGTAGTCCTGATCGGACGGACCAAAGGAGGTAATGGACTTATGGCATGTTTTATTGTACCGGCTGCAGAAGCAATCGCTGTTACTATTGCGCAGAAAGTGGAATCCCGGAAAGAATACCGAATGGCTGCGCAGAACGAATCAAATACAAATGCTGAGATGATGACGGAATCGGCATCGAAACCGTTCCGCATTCCGTTCAGCAGAAAGCTGAGATGGCTTTCCGCGCTGCTCTGGGGCGGCTCCATCCTGCTGGCTTTTGAACATTTCTGGCATGGGGAGATTATTCCGTGGTTCCCATTCCTGTCCGCATTGGCGGATACGGAAGGCACGATGGGTATGTTGCGTGAGATGGCTACCGTAGGTGTCGGCATGGCGGTTCTGATCACACTGGTCTGGGGAGGAATCTGCCTGGCGGCCGACCGGATCGCATCCCGGGAACAGGCGGAACCGGCAGTTAAAAGGATAGCAGCATGACATTATTGATCACTGTATTTGCAGCTGTTATTGTTACAGTCACCTGGTACAACCGCAAGGATGACAGCATGCAGCTGGGTTTACTGTGTTTTCTTTACTGGGGCGCTTCACTTATGTGGTTCGTGGACGCAATTGCAGAGTATATAGAGCTGCATGACGCGTATTTCACACCGGCACCTGCAGATATGCTCAATGACAGCTTTCTCGGGCTTTCGGCTGTAGCACTCGGCCTGGTCATCTGGCTGGTCCGGCTGCTGATCACCGATCCGAAAGGCTCCGTGCGCCGCGCGTTAAGAAAGTGAACCATTATCAGATCAGAACTGGAAAAAGAGAACCAGAAATGGATCCGGACTGAGGGCAACCTCGGTCCGGTTTTTTTTCGTAAAATCAAAACCGATTTGCAGACTTTTATACGGAAGCCCTTTGCAAAATCCGAACCGATTTGCAGGCTTTTATTTCGGAAGCCCCTTTGCATTCCGGATTATTTTGTTAAAATAGAATATAGTAATATTGATTAAGAACATCATTATGCAGGAGAATGAACGAACCGGAAAGGAAGCGGGATCCATGGCATTATCGACACAGATTAATATAATGGTTTTGCTGCCGATGTTCCTGCTGACCGGCGGACTGAGTCTTGCCATTGTGATGGACACTTTTATTCCGCGCCAGCAGCGGCGGATTCTGCTGATCATAATGATTCTGGTTTTCAGCCTGATCCTGCAGAATATGCTGGATTACACGATGACAATACATCCGGTGGGCAATCTGCGTTTGATTGGAGGCGTATACGGATACTGCGTCCGGCCGATTATTCTGGCACTGTTCATTACCCTTATTGATCCGGAAAAACAACATCACGCCGCGTGGATTCTCTCCGGCCTGAACGGCCTGATTTATCTGACTTCCTTTTTCACCCACCTGACTTTCTGGTATGAGGATAATCATTTTCAACGGGGGCCGCTGGGTTTTACATGTCACATCATCAGTTTTGTCCTCCTGCTCTGGATGGTGCAATACAGTACCAACACATTCCGGCGGGAGCGCCGTTTTGAAAGTGCCATACCGATTCTCTGCGTGGTGCACATCATCGTTGCCACGGCAGCGGATGTGTTCCTTTCGGAAACCTATTACATATCGTTTCTGACAATCGCGATCATTATCAGCTGTATTTTCTATTTTATGTGGCTGCATTTCCAGATCCTCCGGCAGCATGAACGGGCACTGCAGGCGGAGCAGAGAATTCAGATCATGATGTCCCAGATTCAGCCGCATTTTCTTTATAATACATTATCGACCATTCAGGCGCTGTGCCGCATCGATCCGGACAAGGCGTTTGATACTCTCGGGAAATTTGGCGTCTATCTCCGGCAGAATATAAAATCGCTGACCAATAGCGAACAGATTCCGATTGAGCAGGAGCTGCAGCATACAAAAGTGTATGCCGAGATTGAAATGATACGTTTCCCGTCCATTCATGTGGAGTATACTATTAATGATACGGATTTCACGGTTCCGCCCCTGACGGTTCAGCCGCTGGTGGAAAATGCCATCCGGCACGGTGTGCGGATCCGAAAAAACGGCCTGGTCAGTGTCACCACGGATACAGACCGGAATTATCATTATATTATTATCCGGGACAACGGAAAGGGATTTGATGCGGAAGCCGCCCTGAATGCGGATTCTTCGCACATTGGGATCCGGAATGTCCGGGAACGGGTGGAAAAAATGTGCGGCGGCGATCTGACGATTGACAGCGAGATCGGAGTCGGATCTACCTTGACGATCCGGATTCCAGTCACAAAGTCTGAAACTGGAACAGGAAATTGATTCTTTATTTTTAAGGAGCTGAATTATGCGAGTAATCTGTGTGGATGATGAAGAATTAATATTGCAGATGACCGTTTCCTTATGTGAAGAGATGGATGAGATCTCCGAAGTAAACGGCTTCCTCAGTGCGGGAGAAACCCTGGACTGGCTTCAGGATCATGAACCGGATATCGCACTTCTGGACATTAATCTGCCGGATATGGACGGGATTACGCTGGCAAAAAATATCCAGGAAATATATCCTGATATGGCGATTATTTTCCTGACCAGCTATACCG
>JAFWDF010000067.1 GCA_017534025.1 Bacillota bacterium | reverse complement strand
TCCTGAAGGAAGCGCCGGTTTCTTCCTCTAATGAGTATAAAACAATCAAAACCATCTATGATTTTGTGACACAGAACGTTTCCTATGATTATGATAATCTGTCAAATCAGAATTATAAGCTTAAATACACTGCGTATGCGGCACTTGTAGACCATAAGGCCGTTTGTCAGGGGTATTCCGTATTAATGTACCGGCTGCTGCTGGAATGCGGGATCGACTGCAGGCTGATTACCGGAAAGGGGACTAACAATGCGGGGGAAACAGAGGCACACGGCTGGAATATAGTGAAGATCGGCGATCATTATTATAATCTGGATGCAACATGGGATTCATCTTATAATAAAACGTTTAAGTCGTACACATGGTTCCTGCGCAGCCCGGATACTTTTGAACGGCATGAACGGGACAAGGAGTATGACACCGATGCATTTCATGCGGCCTATCCGATGAGTGCCGCGGATTATTCCGGTCACAGTCTGAGCCGTATTGAGGCTAAGGAACCGACGTTTGACAACCCTGGCAATAGTGTGTACTGGATCTGTGACGACTGTCGGTTACTGTATAGTGATGCGGAGGGTATTAATCAGACAGAAATTGAGGGCACTACTATCGCTCCTTTAGCAAAACTGAAGAGTGCCAGTCTGCGCCTGTCCGGGGATATCGGGGTGAATTTTAATTACGCTTTTTCTGATGAAGTGGCGAATGATCCGAGCACCAGAGTGATCATGAAAGTTGGCAATGGAAAAGAGCAATCCTTCAAAGTCAGTGATGCGGTAATTAAAACTGATGCGAGTTCAGGGAAGCCGCTGTATACTTTTACAAGTTATGTAGCGGCAAAGCAGATGCGGGATACAATTCAAATTCATGCTGAGTCAGATACGCAGTGCGGTGCGGTGAAAACCTACAGTATCAGACAGTACGCTGATAATATGCTGGGAAGAACCGGTACGGATGGGAAAGTGAAATATCTGATCCGGGTCATGATGCATTATGGTGCTGCGGCACAGGCGTTCCTGGATTATAATACCGGAAGCCTGGCGGATGAAGGTCTGGAAATGGAAGATGTCCTGGAGGTCTGTAATGGATTACAGGTGTCTGATCTGGAATCGTATAAGGCATCTACGACGCCACTGCCTGAAGGGATAGTGATTCATGCCTGCAATTTGTCATTGAATTCAGAAACGGTAGTCCGGTTCCTTTTCAAACTGGAAGAGGGTCATGAGATCGGGGAATATACTTTTACAATTGACGGTAAAAAGTATACACCGCAGATTTATAAGGATTACTATAGTATCGAAATAGATAATGTTCTTGCCCGGGACATTGACAAGATGTTCCAGGTCGTTGTGGAGGATCAGCACGGCAGTTCCGGCAGTGTACGATATGGAGCCCTGACATATGTAAGAAATATGTTGAATAAGGAAAGCACACCGGATACTCTTGCAGCACTCCTGCGCAGTCTGTATGCGTATAATCGTGCAGCGGAAGCGTACCTGGGCAGCTGAGTTGAGATAATAGAGAGTAATTCTCCTGGCGCCTGCAGCAATGCAGGCGCTTTTATAAGTACTATATGGATGGATTTGAGCAGTTTATAATCTGAAAAAGAAAACGGCAACCGAGACATTAACATAAAGGAGATTTGTGAAAATGTATGATTATGTTGTAGTTGGCGCCGGGCTGTTCGGCGCGGTGTTTGCGCGGGAAGCGGCCGACCGGGGCAGGCGGGTTCTGGTTATCGAAAAACGGGACCACATTGCGGGCAATGTGTATACGGAGCAGGTGGAGGGTATCCACGTGCACAAGTATGGCGCGCATATTTTCCACACTAATGACCGGCAGGTCTGGGAGTATGTGAACCGTTTTGCTGAATTCAACCGATTCACCAATTCGCCGGTGGCCAATTATCATGGCGAGCTGTATTCGCTGCCGTTCAATATGTACACCTTCAATAAGATGTGGGGCGTGGTGACGCCGCAGGAGGCGGCCGCCCGGATAGAGGCGCAGAAGCAGGCGGCCGGGATCACGGAACCCCGGAATCTGGAAGAGCAGGCCATCAGCCTGGTAGGCACGGACATTTATGAAAAGCTGGTCAAGGGCTACACGGAAAAGCAGTGGGGCAGGCCGTGCACGGAGCTGCCGGCGTTCATCATTAAGCGTCTGCCGGTGCGGCTCACCTTCGACAATAATTATTTTAATGCTTTGTTCCAGGGCATTCCGATCGGCGGCTATACCGCCATGGTAGAGCGCATGCTGGAAGGCATTGAAGTCCGGCTGAATATGGATTACCTGGCAAATAAGGCGGAGATCGATGCGCTGGCTGAGCATGTGATTTATACCGGCCCGGTGGATGCGTATTTTAATTATCAGCTGGGACCGCTGCAGTACCGTTCCGTCCGATTTGAAACGGAGCTGTTGGATATGCCGAATTTCCAGGGCAATGCGGCGGTGAATTACACGGACCGGGAGACGCCTTGGACGCGGATTATTGAGCATAAGTGGTTTGAGTTCGGCAAGGATGCGAAAGGAAATGATCTGCCGAAGACGGTGATCAGCCGGGAGTTCAGCTCTGAGTGGACACCGGGGGAAGAACCGTATTATCCGGTGAATGACGAGTCGAATGGAGAACTGTATCAGCGCTACAAGGAACTGGCGGATCAGGAGCAGGGCGTGACCATTGGCGGGCGCTTGGGCGAGTACAAGTATTATGACATGGACCAGGTCATCGCGGCTGCACTGGCATGCGCGAAGGAACTGCTAAGTATCTGAAAGCACCTCGTCTATTGCTCTCCGGAAAGAAGAGTACTTCTTGAACCATTCTGGATGCACAAGACAATTTTTCAGAGCAAGAGGCATAGCAGAAGTAGAGAATATAACTAAAAACATGCCGTTTTAATCTGGATTCAGAACAAATGCATTTCGCACAGGATCTTAAGTAGTTTTCGTAATTATTAAAAATTTTGGAATTGGCTATATTTACCGGCTTTACGGTGTATAATAAGATAGATCGTAAAGGAGGCGTTTTGAATGGGAACGAAAGCTTTGAACTTTAAAATGGATGAGGCGGACATACTCGATATGAAACAAGTTGCTGCTGTGTTTAACATGTCGATTACTGATCTGGTAAAGAGGGCAGTTAGCGAATATATTGCCGAATTAAAACGGGATCCATTCTACAGACTGACGGTAAATGTGGAAGAAGCTTCCGTTGAAGAATCCGAGGACATCCTTGAGGAAATTGAAGGTCTGAGCGATGATGACCTTACCATCGCAGCAACGGAACGGATAATCGTATAAATGGAGGCTGCAGATGGGTAAGGAACACCTTGAGTATGAAATCCAGTATACGAAGGCAGCTGATAAATATCTGAAAGAACATGAGGATGTTCGCGAACAGTATAAAGCGGCTATAAAGGAATTGATTGTCGGTGAGCATCCGGAAAGGGTAGATGTCAAAAGGATTAAAGGAAAGCACAATGACTACTATAGAATTAAGCTGTGGGGATACAGAGTCGTTTACGCTGTCATTAACGGAAAGATTGTTGTGATCAGTACAAAATTAGCGGGTCCACGCGGTGATGTATATAAAAAGATGAGTGGACTGAAATAATTCAAAGACGAATGAGTGAAGAGAAGCATCTTGGAGAAATCCGAGGTGCTTTTATGTATCCTGTAAATGAACACAGCAGCTCGCAGATCCACAGCCGTCATACTGAACAAATTCGCTCTATCAACAGTTTAAGGGCTGCGAAAGACTGAAGATTTGCCTCTTTCCTTCACAGCCCCATTGTTACTTCATTGAAACCTGATCCGGACATACACGATTTCCGGCGGATTGAACAGCCGGGGACTATATGGGACGGTATTGGTCAGGCCCCGGGATATGATCATGTTCCCGTGGATGCCGGAGGTATACCGCGGCAGCAGTCCCTGCCCGGGTGCGAACAGGCCGCGGTTGAACAGGCGGATCTGGCCGCCATGGGCATGGCCGCTGAGAATCAGGTCTATGTCCAGGTTTTCCGCCTGGTCGTTCCGGCCAGCGGAAGGAACGCCCCGGTCATCCGATTGCGCACTCAGTTTCCTAAGATAGCGGTCCCGGTATTCCGGATGATGGCACAAAAGGATCCGGTAACCCGGCTGGTTCATGAACTCTTCTAGCCAGCCGGTGCGGGGAGGCAGCCCGGAACGCAGCTCTTTAGGGTCGTTCAGCGGATAGAGCACCGAGCGGTCGGCAGCGCCGCTTTTATATAGAGATTCGCGATATTCATCGTAATGCGATGTGATTCCCGAGCTCAGCCCGCCGAACACAAGATTCTGCAACCGAGCCCAGTCATTATCCAGAAGAACGGTTCCGGTTCCGGCAATCAGTTCCTTGTCTGCCGGACCGAGCATCCACTCATGGTTGCCCAGCGAAAGAAACACGGGCGCCACCTTCCGGCATTCCTCCAGAAAGCTGAGAACAGCCCGGTTGTTTTTCATCACGGGTATATTGTTTGCCGGACGGGCACCGTAGATCAGGTCTCCGGTGACTGCAATCAGGTCCGGCCGCTGCACCTGCAAAGACTGAAGAATGGCATTCTGCGGGTGCGAGTGCAGGTCGGACAGGTGCGCTATGAGCAGGGTTTTTCCGCCCGGCGCCGATGAATCCTTGCTGCCGGCCTGACCCGCATCCGCAGCCGATATCTGCAGATCTGCGGAAGCCGGCACCGCCGGATCCGCCGGCGTGCCCGGCGCCTGCCCATTAATATCATAAAAAGTTTCGAGCATGTCAAAATCATTTCCTCTCGTAAAGTTACGAATCTATTGTACTTCAAACCGGGTTTTTCGAAAAATGAAAAATATGTTAAAATCATTAGTACCTATATTTTCGAAGGGATGAGCAGGGAGGACATTATAATGAAAGTGATTCTGGTGAATGGCAGCGCGCATAAAGAAGGTGCGACCTACACGGCGCTTTGCGAGGTAGAGAAGACGCTGCGGGAAGAGGGAATTGAAACCGAAATTTTCCACATCGGCAATAAGGCGATCAACGGATGTCAGTCCTGTGGCGGCTGCGCGAAGCTGCATCGCTGTGTGATCAATGATTGTGTTAATGAATTTGTCGACAAGGCGAGAGAGGCAGACGGGTTCGTGTTCGGTTCGCCGGTGTATTATGCGGCGATTAATGGGGCGCTGTCCGCGTTTATGGACCGAGCGTTTTATTCCGGTTCGTATACCGCAGTGTTTAAACACAAGGTGGCAGCAGGGGTTGTGAATGCCCGCCGGGGCGGCAATTCCGCGGCGTTCGATGAGTTGAACAAATACTTTTTCATCAGCCAGATGGTGGTTCCGGCTTCCAGTTACTGGAACATGACGCACGGATATACACCGGACGATGTGAGGCAGGATCTGGAGGGCCTCCGGACTATGCGCATTCTGGCCCGGAATATCGCCTGGGTGCTGAAATGCCGGGAAGCCGCAGAAGCCGCAGGGATTCATCCGCCGGTAACAGAACCGCTGGTGCTGACGAATTTTGTGCGGTAATGGAACGCAGCCTTCACCGGGTGGAGGCGAAATCATGAATAATAATACGGAGTAAGAGAATATGAAAAACCGATTGCTATATCTGGATTGCAGCATGGGCGCTGCAGGAGACATGCTGTCTGGCGCGCTGATCGAGCTTTTGCCGGATTCGCAGCAGTTCGTTGAGGTTTTTAATGCGCTGGGGATTCCCGAAGTCACCATGGAATTGATGAAAACGCAGAAGTGCGGCATTACCGGCACGAAAGTGAAGATGCTGATTGGCGGCAAGGAGGAACACGAGTATTATCGGGCGCATCATCATCACCACGTGCACGAGCATCACGATCATGATCACGAGCATTCCCACGACCACGGGCATTCGCACGATCACGAGCACGATCACGACCATCATCATGATCACCACCGCGGTCATGAGCATTCACACGCCCATGAGCATTCGCACGATCACGACCATCACCACACCGGCATGGCCGAGATTCAGGCAATCCTCGAAGCCCTGCCGGTTTCCGAAAGAGTCCGGCAGGACGCTCTGAATGTGTACAATCTGATCGCGGAAGCGGAAAGCAAGGCACATGACAAGCCTTCCATGCAGGTGCATTTTCATGAAGTGGGCACCCTGGATGCCGTGGCGGACGTGACGGCGGTCTGTATGCTGATGGAGCGGCTGGCTCCGGATCGGGTCATCGCTTCTCCGGTACATGTGGGCAGCGGGCAGGTGCACTGTGCGCACGGCATTCTTCCGGTGCCGGCTCCGGCGACGGCGCATATTCTGCGGGGAGTCCCGATTTATGGCGGCGAGATCCGGGGAGAGCTCTGCACGCCTACCGGCGCTGCGCTGTTGAAGTATTATGTTAATGATTTTGGCGCCATGCCGGCAATGTCGATGGAACAGATCGGCTACGGTATGGGGACAAAGGATTTTCCGGCAGCGAATTGCGTGCGGGCCATGATGGGTACGGGGTATGCGGAACCGGCTTCGGCAGACGGACCGGAGCTTATTCAGCTGGAATGCAACGTCGACGATATGACCGGCGAGCAGATCGGCTTTGCTGTGGAAGAACTATTGAAGGCCGGCGCCAACGAAGTGTTCACCACGCCGGTCGGTATGAAAAAATCCCGTCCGGGCATTCTTCTGACGGTCATCGGAAAGGCTTCGGAACGGCAGCGTCTGGTGGAAATGATTTTCCGGCACACCACGACGATCGGCATGCGGGAAATGAGCATTACCCGACATGTGCTGCAGCGCAGCTTGGAACAGGAAGATACGCCGTTTGGCCCGGTAGGGGTAAAGCGAAGCACCGGCTATGGCGTACTCCGTGAGAAATATGAATACGAGGACCTGGCGGCCATTGCCCGCCGGGAAGGCTGCAGTCTGCAGGAAGTGCTGGAGAAGATTCGCGCACAGGCAGCTGCGGAACAATAAATGAAATACGATCACCGGAAGGTGATGAAAGGCAGGAATAGCATGCAGGTTCATGAGTTGCTGGAACAGGTGAAAAACGGCAGTATCAGTGTTGAAGAGGCGGCAGGAAAACTCCGGCAGGAGCCGTTTGTGGATATGGAATTCGCCAAACTGGATACGCACAGGGAAATCCGGTCCGGTTTTCCCGAGGTGATTTTCTGCAGCGGAAAGCCGGATGCCTATCTGGTGGATATCTACCGGAAGATGGCGGACATAAATGGCGAAGT
The DNA here is from genome assembly GCA_017534025.1 of Bacillota bacterium. Classification (GTDB taxonomy): domain Bacteria; phylum Bacillota; class Clostridia; order Peptostreptococcales; family Anaerovoracaceae; genus RUG708. The sequence continues at coordinate 18,219 of JAFWDF010000067.1, read as the reverse complement.
GCTGGGAACCAGAGCCACGCCGCACCAGTACGAACTGGTAAAGGACGTGATTCCTTCCATTCAGTACAATGAAGTATCCCGGATTCTGAAGCTGGAAAAACCGGATAAAAAACGCAGTGGAAGCGTGGTTGTAGCGGCCGCGGGAACCGCCGATCTGCCGGTGGCCGAAGAAGCTGCGGAAACAGCAGAGTTTTTCGGGAGCCGAGTGACCAGACTGTACGATGTGGGCGTCAGCGGCATTCATCGCCTGCTCGCGCATGTGGATGCGCTGCAGTCCGCAAACTGTGTGATCGCCGTCGCCGGAATGGAAGGTGCGCTGGCCAGCGTTGTCGGCGGCCTGGTAAGCAACCCGGTGATCGCGGTGCCGACTTCGGTAGGGTACGGAGCCAGCTTTCACGGCCTGTCAGCCCTGCTTACCATGATTAATTCCTGCGCTAATGGCGTGGCGACCGTCAATATCGATAATGGCTACGGCGCCGGGTATCTGGCTACACAGATCAACCGCCTGGCTGTATCGGGCGGGCAGCCGAAGGATTGAGCTCAGAACGGTTTCTGAAATAGGCAAAGGGGTTGGAATGAGATGGAAACGAAACTGAACGCACTGCGTGCGATCATCCGGGAAATGAACAGCGCAGTGGTGGCATTTTCGGGAGGTGTGGATTCCGCTTTTCTTTTAAAAGTGGCGCATGAGGAATTGGGAGAAAAGTGTGTTGCAGTGACGGCACAATCCGATGCTGTACCGGACCGGGAACTGGAAGAAGCCAGTGAATTCTGCCGGCAGCACGGTATCCGCCAGATTGTGTTTCATTCCGGCGAGATGCAGGACGAAAACTATGCGGCCAATCCTCCGGACCGCTGCTATTACTGCAAACGGGGCTTTCTGGAAGATATTCTGCAAATCGCGGAGCAGAATCATTTGCGCACCGTGATCGAAGGCTCCAATATGGATGATAATAATGATTTCCGGCCCGGCACCCGGGCACTGCGGGAACTGCAGATCCGCAGCCCGCTGCAGGAGGCCGGACTATATAAAGACGAAATCCGGCAGCTGTCGCGCCAGATGGGTCTGCCGACCTGGGATAAGCCGTCCTTTGCCTGCCTGGCTTCCCGGATCCCGTACGGAGAACGGATTACGCCGGAAAAGCTGCATATGATCGGGCAGGCCGAGCAGGTTCTTGCTGATCTGGGGTTCCGTCAGTACCGGGTGCGCCTGCACGGGGAACGCGGCAGCGAAAATAGTGGCGAACCTGCTCGAGGCGATGTTTCCGGCAAGTCCAAACGTGCAATGCTGGCGCGCATTGAACTGCCGCCGGAAGACATCAGCCGCCTGGCCGAAGAAGAAAACCGGACGGCTGTCGCCGCCCGGTTCCGCGAGATTGGGTTTTCCTATATTACTGTAGATTTGGAAGGCTACCGGCCCGGCAGCATGAATGAACTGCTGCGCCGGCAGGGAGATACTGCCCGGTAGAAGAACGGCGAAATTCTCATTCTGTACCCTCCCGGGCGTCCGGAAACGCGGATCGCTTATTTTCCGTCGCTCTCCCGCGCGTCCAGGATCGCAGACAAGCCGTACCATTCTTCCTGGAAAATTTCCGGCGGCATCGGGCGTACGCCTTCCGCCGGAATCTTCGGAACAAATTCCATCTGATCCAGGATATCTGTCTGCAGATCCATACCCGGTGCAATCTCCAGCAGATAGACGCCGTCCTCCCGGACTTCTAAAACGGCCCGTTCTGTGACGAACAGAGCGGGTTTGCCTTTTTTTGCGGCCAGCCGGGCGTCGAAGGCGATCTGCTCCGAGCGTTTGACGAATTTCTTCAGCCTGCCTTCCTGATCAATAATAAGCTTGCCGTCCTCGATATGCTCTTTCAGCCCTTTCGCCGTAAAGGTGCCGGTGAAAACAGCTTTTCTGGCGCAGTCGGTGATGTTGGTGAAGCCGCCGACGCCCAGAGTCACGCCGTTCAGGCGGGAAACATTAATGGAGCCGTCCTCCTGGGCTTCCGGCAGCCCGAAGACGCCGAAATCGATGCCCGTCCCGTCAAACCAGTCAAAATGATCCTTGTGATCGCAGGCCCATTCATTGTTCCAGTGGCAGGCGAATTCCAGGCCGGAACCGGGCACGCCGCCAACGGCGCCCACCTCGGAAATCATGATGTAATTGTCCATTTCGCCCTGTTCCGTCAGCACACCGCCGCAGAAAGACGGCAGTCCGATGCCGAAATTGCAAAGGGCGCCGCGCCGGGGCATTTCCATTAACACACGACGAATCATGACCTTCTGCACATCAAACGGCATCACCGGAATTGCATCCGTCGGGATTTTCAGCTGGCCGTTCAGGCCGTCCCAGAAATGAATGCCTTTATAATTCCGGTGGCTCAGGCCGTGGGTCACCAGTTCCGGGTGCTCGTGCACCACAATATAATCCACCAGATTCTGGCCGATCTTGACCAGCTTCGGGTTCAGGGACCCAGCCCGGGCAATGCGTTCCACTTCCACGATGACGATGCCGCCGCTGGCCTTGGCGGCTCTGGCCACGGCTCCCAGCTCAAGATTCATGCATTCGTGCTCGGTGGTAATGTTTCCGTGTTCGTCTGCAGTAGTCGCCCGCATGATACCGATGTCGATCTTCGGAAGACTGTAAAACAGGAATTCATCGCCCATAAAGTCCGGTACGTGTTCGACCCAGCGGCGTTCACCGCGTGCGAAGCGGTCCCGGTCAAAAGCAGCGGCGGAAGGATTCAGTGCACCGCCGTCCACCCGCGAATCCATAAATGTTCCGAGCCCGCAGCGGGACAGCGCGCCGGGCATGCCGCGGCCCATCTCCGAATAGGTCTGGAGAATGGCGCCCATCGGCAGGTACCAGGCGGGCAGCCGGTCCTCTTCAATCATGGCGGCAATCTTCGGTGCCACGGATTCGTAAGAGGAAATATCCAGTGCCAGCAGGCCGTCGTGGGCCCAGCAGTCTGCTGCCATGAGTCCCGCAGCGTGGATATGCGTCATGCCGGCAGGGTGTGCCGTTTCCAGAAAACGTTTTTCCACAGCCAGAGCGATCTCCTCCGGCCAGCCTTCCGAACCGCCGGCCACGCCGCATACAACGGCGCCGTCAAAAAACAGTTCAGCGGCCTGTTCTTTTATAATAATCTTAGCCACAATACGCTCCTTTATTTTTATTATTTTCATTATTACAGAAATGGATTATAATAGCAACGTTGGTTAAATGCATTTGGCTCGAAGTTTCCGGCAGGATTGTGTGCGGGAAACGGAGCCCGAAGCAAGCAGAAAGGGTTATTATCATGAAAGAAGCGGAGAACGCCGGGGAGCAGTTTCTGGAAAGAACCAGGGAAATGATCCGTTCCGGGGAAGTATACGAGGGACACTTCACACAGATGATGGAAGTGCTCAGCCCGGAACTTCTTGCATCAGAGGAATCCGGCTGCCGGTTCCGGTATCCTGTGAAAGCGTGGCAGAGAAATGCGCTCGGCGGACTGCAGGGCGGCATGCTGGCTGCCATGATTGATAATTCCATTGCGCTGACTATGATTCCGCGCTTTGGCGGCGTCGTGTCCGTGAATCTGGATATCAATTATCTGCTGCCGATCGGAAAGGATGCGGATTTCGTCGAGATCCGGACGACGGCAGAGAAGTCCGGCGCGGCGATCGTCTATGTACATTCCGAAGTGTATCTGCCGGATGGCGGAAAGGCTGCGGATGCGGTGTCCAATATGATGCGCATTCCGTCGCCGCATTAATCATTGATCGAATACCATTATTTTAGTGTATAATGCCCGGTCATAGGCATTATCATTAACAGGAGGAAAAGAATATGCTGGATATGAATAAAACTGTACCGTCTGTGGATGCCTGGCTGCAGGAAGCCAAGCAGGATCCGGATTCCCCGAAGGCTGGCATGTATCTGGTGCACAATGGGATCGTCCGTCAGACGGCCAAGGCGCGGGTCCGTAAAGGGGACGAAACGGCCGCGGATGTTACCGGAATGGAATTCAGCTACGACGAAGAAAAAGTCAAAGCTGCAATCGCCGATGCGAAAAAGATGGAAGGCATCTTCCATGTGCGGGTCTGGCTGAACAGCGGCCGCCTGGAGATCGGTGACGATATCATGTTTGTGCTCATCGGCGGCGACATCCGTCCGCACGTGATCGACGCGCTGCAGACGCTGGTCGGCACTATTAAAAATGAATGCGTTGTGGAAACCGAAATCACAGCATAAGTAAAGATTGATTTAAGCCCGGTAAGAGTTCAGAACGGCCGGCAGAAAGAACCTTCATGTTCTTCTGCCGGCCTTTCCTGTTTTCTGAATGCCAGCCCGTGAAACCCGCAATAAACCGAATTATTTAGATCTTCTAAATAATGCAAAAAATCCTTTCAACTGTACAGGTATTGGTGTTATACTATTTTGAACGGGAGAATCCGTTTCATGTGAAATTGTAGTTTTTGAGCAGGTTTTTCTTTCGTTTTTTATAATTTTAATAGTAATGGGGTAACTCCGGCGCCTGTCCGGCTGCCGGCATTGGAAAACAGGATTAATTCTGCAGATTCGCAGAGGAGGAAATGATTATGGATTTCTTTGGTAAAGAAATGTATGAAAAGGGAATGGAATTCCAGAAGAAAATGATGGAACAGTATATGGACGGTGTGCGCAATTACAACAAGATGTTCACCGAGGCTGTGGAAAAAGCAGAAGGCGCAGAACTGTCCGATGCTTTTGATGTAGAAAAAATGCAGCAGAATACCATGGATATGATGAAGTCCGCGGCGGACATGTCTTCTTCCGTCATGGAATTTTACATGGACGCTTACAAGGATGCTTCGGAAGCCTGGAAGAGCGCCATTGCTACACCGGCTTACTTCAAGCAGCCGGAATTCGCACCGCTTCTGGACCGCATGAATTTTTCCGCGGACGCATTCCGCAAGCTGTTTGATTTCTGGAATGAATTCATCAGCTCTTCCATGCAGTTCACCGGCGACCCGGCGGAAGCTTCTAAGAAAATGATGGAATTTTCCAACAAAATGGTGCAGGACATGACTGCCGGTTTCTTCAAGCCGTTCGGCGCGGAATTCCCGGATTCCATGGCGGATTCCTTGCAGAGCCTGGGAAAAACCGTATTATCTTTCTATAATGATTTTATGAAGCCATGGACTTCCCGCCAGGAAGCATTTGTAGATAATTACATAAAGGCAGCCGGCGGCGACAAGGAAGGTATGACGAACTTCATCGATATGACGCAGGCAGCCTATGAAGAATCCTTCGGCAAAATGCTCCGCATGAACAACGTTGGCATGACCCGCGAACACGCGGCTGTTGCCATGCAGTTTGCCGATGCGTGTGTGCGCATGTTCCTGAGCAGCGTGGAAATTACCGCGAAGATGCAGACCGTAATGAAAGAAGCCGGCCAGGAAACCTTTGACAAAGTCAGAGAGATGATGGAAGACGAAGACAAATCGGTTACCTTCAAGGATTTCTATGACCTGTGGATCAGAGTCAATTCCGCAGCCATCAACAAGCTGTACAACACAGATGAATATTCCGTATTCCTCAATGAATTCTCCGGCAATGCCTATGATTTCAAAATCAAGTATGACGAATTCATGGAACGGATGCTGTCCGGTCTTCCTATTCCGACCAATTCCGAGATGAAGGCTGTGTACAAGACGGTTTATGATCTCAGAAAAGATGTGCGCAAGCTGAAGAAGGAAATCAAGGATCTGCGCAAAGAACTGGACGAACTGAAGGGCGCGAAATAATAAGTGCGGGATAAGGAGATTGAAATATGGGACAGTTTGATGTAAAAGGCTCCGCCGAATACTTCATCAATTATATGAATGGCATGGTGAAGGGCGTTGAAAATATGGTCAACCTCAAGAACGAGGACATCCTTACTGGAGAACTGGAAAAAACCGAAGTGCTGGCCATCGGGAAAATGCGTCTGTATCATTACACGCCGCTGGTGAAGAAATCCGCGCTGAAGAAAACACCGATGCTGATCACTTATGCACTGGTAAATAAACAGTACATGATGGACCTGCAGCCGGATCGTTCGGTCATTAAAGCCTTCCTGGAAAAGGGTATTGATACATATATTATCGACTGGGGTTACCCGGCAAAAGAAGATATGTACATGACGCTGGAAGACCATATCGAATGGTATATGGACGAATGCGTGGACTATATCCGTGAAGAAACCGGCAAAGACAAGATCACTCTGCTGGGTGTATGCCAGGGAGGTACGTTCTCGGCAATCTATACGGCACTGCATCAGGACAAGATCAAGAATCTGATCGAAATGGTAGCGCCGATCGATTTCTCGACTGACGAAGGACTGCTGTTCCGCTGGAGCAGACATTTCTCCGTGGACAAGATGGTGGAAGCCTATGGCAATGTACCGGCGGATCTGATGAATCTGACGTTCATGTGCCTCAAGCCGTTTGAACTGTTTATTGATAAGTACGTGGGACTGGGTGCATCCATGTCCGATCCGGCTTATCTGGAAAACTTCATGAGAACGGAAAAGTGGATTTTCGACAGTCCGGATCAGGAAGGGGCAACCCTGCGCGAATTCGTCAACGAATTCTATGATGACAATAAGCTGATCAAGGGCGAATTTGTTCTGGCAGGCAAAGAAGTCAAGCTGGAAAACATCAGTTGTCCGCTTCTGGTCGTTTGCGCGAAGTACGACCATCTGGTGCCGCCGGCAGCCACCAAGCCGCTGCTGGAAGCGGTATCCAGTGAAGATAAGGAATTCCACATGTTCGACGTAGGACATGTCGGCATGTATATCAGCCCGAACAGCAAGAGTGAAATTGCGCCGATCATCGGCGACTGGATCGTGAAGAGAAGCTGATCGGCCGCAGGGCAGAGGGGCAGGAAGCTGATCGGCCGTCGGACTGAGGGTCCGGAAAAGGAACGGATAATTATGAAAAACTATTATACCTATGATGAGATCAATGTAGGGGACAGCGCCTCGTTCTCCAAAACCATTACCGAACATGATGTATATACTTTTGCCGGATTGATCGGTGATTTTAATCCGGTGCACATCAATCAGCCGGCTGCGGAAAAATCCTTCTTTAAATCCCGGGTAGCCCACGGGTGCCTCACGGACAGCTTTGTCAGCACCGTGCTGGGCATGAAGCTGCCGGGAGAAGGCACAATTTTTGTCTCGAAGAGCGTGGATTATCTGAAGCCGCTGTATATCGGCGATACGCTGACAACCACTGTGACCGCGGCGGAAAAGCAGGGCCGCGGCAGAATTCTCTTTGATACTGTCTTTGAGAATCAGAAAGGCGAGATGGTTGCGAAAGGGACCGTTCTGGTCATCGCACCGCAGGCATAAGAGCGGACAGCGGAAAAAACAACGGGGCTGCTTCCGGGCAGCCCTTTTTTTGGAGAGGATTTGATTTTTATATGACAGATAGATCAAATGAATTTGTTCTGACCGTCGCCATTCCCTGCTATAATTCACAGGGTTATATGGGGAAAGCGATCCGGTCCGCCCTCAGCGGCGGCCCCTCGGTGGAGGTCCTGATTGTGGACGACGGTTCCACGGATGATACCGCCGTCATCGGCAGAAAATTCGAGGCGGATTATCCGGACCGGGTAAGATATATTTATAAAGAAAACGGCGGCCACGGCGATGCGGTGATGACCGGCCTGCGGGAGGCAAGAGGCGTGTATTTCAAGGTGCTGGACAGTGATGACTGGTTCAGCGAGGACAGCCTCGCCGAGGTGGTGGATCATCTGGAACGGTGGATCCGCTATTCCGCCTGTTATGATATGATGATCTGCAATTATGTGTACGACAGGCAGGGGTCCAGACGCAAGGTGTCGATCGGGTATGCCCCTTCGCTGCCGGTCCGGGAGCCGTTTGCCTGGGATCATGTGGGAAAATTCCGGCCGGGCCGGTATATCCTGATGCATTCCGTAATCTACCGGCGCCAGCTGCTGCTGGACTGCGGCCTGGAACTGCCGAAACATACATTTTATGTGGATAATATCTATGTGTATTATCCGCTGCCGCATGTGAAATCCATGTATTATATGGATACGGATCTGTATCATTATTATATCGGCCGGGAAGGGCAGAGCGTCAATGAGAAGATCATGATCCGGCGCATCGACCAGCAGCTGTTTGTGACCAATTCCATGCGGGATATGTATGACCTGAATAAATTGGAAAACGAGAATCTGCGGCGGTATATGGCGGAATATCTTGCCATTATGTATATCGTTCCTTCCGTGCTGCTGAACAAATCCGGCACGGAGGAGCATCTGGCGAAAAAGGATAAACTGTGGGCAGACCTGAAGGAATATGATCCGGCCATGTATAAGCTGATCCACCGCCAGACACTGGCCCGCCTGAGCAGTATTAATAATCCGGCATGGAATCATCTGTTAAAGTACGGGTACAGCATTTCCCGCTTACTGTTTCATTTTAATTAATTAGGAGAACGAAGTATCATGAAGAAGAAAAAAGATCCGGGACTTGTCTATCTTCAGTCCCTGAATTTAAAGCCTGTCAAAACCAAGCGGGAATTCATGGACCAGATCTTGAAGAATGCGGAGCCGGAGGTGTCCACTGCTATTTTTGAGGAACTGGACCGCCGGGCGCAGGGTTATTTGAATGAAGAGTATTTCTATAACCTGAAGAATTCAGATCTGAAGACAAGCATGGCATTTTCAGGGGCACTGGACGGGGATATTATCCGCAGAGCATGCAATTATATAGCGGATCACAGAGAACTGTTCGGACGGCGCATACTGGATGTGGGCTGTGACTGCGGGATCATGTCCTGTTTCCTGGCACTGACCTTTCCGGATTCTGAAATTCTGTCCATCGATCTGTCTGAAGCGGCTCTCGACAATGCGCGGGAGCTGGCCAACCGCCTTGGCCTGACAAATATTACTTTCGCGAAGAAGGATGTGAGAAAGCTTCTGGCAGGCGATCAGTATGATACCGTATTCGCCATGCGCGGACTGATTTCCAATCTGACGGTGTCCGGGCAGGAAGATTCCGCCTGGGAACTGGAGGAGTCCGGCAACTATTTTGCCAGAGCCTGCAGCGGTTACGCCAGAGCGCTGGCAGAAGCCGTGCAGCCTTTGGGAACACTGGTGACACTGGAAAAAATCGAGAAGAACGGATTTCTCCTCGGCTGGCTCAAGGCTCTGGAAAATGCCGGTATGGGCATTGATGAAGAAGCCTGGGAAGAATTGCCGTGCAAGGAACTGGCATTAAATTCCGAGATGCAGGCCATCGTCTGCCGCCGAATGGAAAACCGGCCGCGCGCAATCGATGTGTTTGTCCGTATGTATGAGACTCTGACGGACTTTGAGCAGGCAAATTATGACGGATGGATGGCCAAGACTGCCGTGTATCTGAAAGCCGGCAGCATGATCCGGGGATTCCGCACAGTGGATAAGGAAAAAGGCATCGTCATGAAAGTGGCCCTGTACAGCTACAAAGAAGATGTTTCCATGATCATGCTGGCACAGTATATTGACGAATTTTACCAGGTTTCTCTTTTTGACAGAGAATCGCAGAAGGAAATGATTGACAATCTGAAAATTATCGAGGAAGATGAACGGAAGAGGCCTGGCGTGACGGTGACGCCGCTGCAGGATACCGGCGCGGGAAGCCGGTCGGGCTCGTCGATCATTCTGTCGTAACCTGCCTGGCTCGTCGATCATTCTGTCGCAGCCGGCCGGATGCGGCATCATTAACATTATCATCAATAAACGCATGCGTTTAATAAATGTTTCCCTGACTGGAGAAAGGAGCAACGAATGGATCTTATCAAAGCAATCTCCGAACGGCACAGTGTCAGAAAATACACCGATGAACCGGTGACGGCTGCGGATATCGAAAAAATCGTCGAAACAGCCCGCCACGCGCAGTCCTGGAAGAATACCCAGACTACCCGTTACAACCTGGTGGCGGGAAGAGAGCTCATCGACCGCCTGGCGGATGAAGCGACACATGGCTTTATCTGGAATCAGAAAACCATGAAGGGCGCTCCGGCTGTGGTCGTTCAGACAACCATCGACCATATTTCCGGTTATGAACCGGACGGATCTCCGAGTACTTCCAAGGGGGACCACTGGCAGTCCTTCGACGCCGGCATCGCAGCGCAGTGTTTCTGCCTTGCTGCGCATGCGGAAGGTTACGGTACCCTGATCATGGGGATTTTCGATGAAGATAAGGTGAAGGAAATCTGCGGTATTCCGGAAAATGAAAAGGTGTCCTCGCTGATCGCAATCGGCCGTCCGGACGGAGAAATCAAAGGACCGGGACGGATGGAAGCATCGGAGCTGGTGCGTGTAATTGGCTAAATGAAGCAGCAGTGCAGACTGCGTCTGGTGATCTGAATGAAATGTCTTTTTATAATTAACCGGTCTTCCGGGAAGCAGAATATTGAAAATACTCTGAAGGAAATCATCGCCCAGCTGGTTATGGAACAGCTGTGTCCGGAAATCGACGTGTTCTATACCGGCGGAAAGGATGACGCCAAGAACCGGGCTCTTGCCCTGCAGAAAGGGGAGTATGATTTCGTCGTGGCAGTGGGCGGCGACGGTACTCTCAATGAGGTGACCAACGGTCTGGTGTGCAGCGGCAGTGATATTCCGATGGCGGTGATCTCGGCCGGTACGGTAAATGATTTTGCCACCTATATGAAGCTGCCGCAGAATGCGGAGGAATTCTGCCGCATGATCCGGGACTTCAAGACCACGAAGGTGGATGTGGGCAAGGTCGATGACGAGTATTTTATTAATGTCCTGGCAGCCGGCCTTCTGACGGATGTGGCGTATAAAGTGCCGAAAAACCGGAAGGCTGTAATGGGAAAAATGGCGTACTACCTGGAATGTCTCCGGGAACTGCCGGCGCAGCTGAATCGTTTTATCCCGCTGCGTTTTGAGAGTGAGGAGTTTTCCAGCACGGAAGAAGTGCTGGTATTCCTGGTTGCCAACACCAAGAGTGTAGGCGGATTTCCGAATGCGGCACCGGATGCATCCGTACAGGATGGACTGCTGGATGTGCTGATCTGCAAAAAGGCGAACATGCTGTTTGAAGCGCCGGATCTGATTATGAAAATACTGCAGGGCAATCATCCGAAGCATGGCGCGGTCGAATACTTCCAGACCCGGGAACTGAATATTTATCCGGGTGATGACAGCGGCGCCGCGGAACAGCTGTCACTGGATTATGACGGGGAAATTCTGGACGGCTCTCTGCCGGTACATATTTCGATTGTACCGCAGGCATTGACGCTGCTGATTTCAGAATAAGGCCGGGTCCGGGGAATCCATTTATTCCGCATCATAAAAACAGAAGCTGTGAAGAAGAGCACGGGGAACGGCTCTTTTTCACAGCTTTTTAATTGGACGCTGACCGGATGGGAAGGACGGACAGGGAGGACCCGGGTTGGGCGGGATCCGGACGGATTATTCCGTCAGATCCGGTACCGGCGCACCCATTTCATCCAGGAGATTAACGGTCATGATCTCGCGCACCATGGCCGGGTCGTCATATTGCCCGAAGGCCCACATGAGTTTGGCGACGGCTGCTTCCGTCGTCATGTTTCCGATGGCGATGGCACCGCTTCCCAGTGCTTCGCGGCCGACTTCATAGACGGTATAATCGGAGCCTTCATAGAGGCATTGGCTGCCGATCACCACGACCATGCCGTCCCGGACGGCTTCCTGTATGGCACCGGCGATATTGCGGCGCAGGAACGGCAGGCCGCCGATCCCGAAGCCTTCCACATAAACACCCCGGATACCGGCTTCTTTCAGGAGGCGGAAGATATCCGGCGATATACCGGGGAACAGTTTTAATACAAAGATATCGGTACAGAATTTGCTGCGGAGTTCACAGATCCCTTTCCGTTCATGGGAAATCCGCGGATTCAGTACAAGGCCACGGCTGTTGATTCTGGCGGCGTAAGGGAAGTCGATGCTTTCAAAGGCATCGAAGCTGCGTGTACGGGTTTTGCTCGCCCGGGTACCGGTAATGATCTTCCGGTTAAAAGCGACGAAAATGCCGGGACAGCCGCTGGCTGCCATATGAAGGGCAGCCCGGCAGTTTTCCGTGGCATCCGCAATGGTGTTCTCAATGGATACCTGGCTGCCGGTCAGCACGACAGGAATCTCAATGTTCTGGAGCGCGAAGGAAAGGGCGGCAGCCGTGTAGGCCATGGTATCGGTTCCGTGAATGACCACGATGCCGTCATACTGTTTCCTGTATTGATGGATACAGGCAGCCAGTTCGCTCCATTCCTCCGGCTGGATGTTGGAACTGTCCAGAAGGAACAGTTCTTTGACATCGATTTGCGCGTCCCGGATCAGTCCGTTTAACCGTTCGGCAATACTGTTTCCTCCGATGCCCGGCCGCAGACCGGTCTCGGCCTGGGACGAGGCCAGCGTTCCGCCGGTGCTGATTAAAAGTATATTTTTCATTCGTATTTCTCTCCGTTATCGGCAGGTATATGCAGTTGATTTATCATTTATTATATTGGAAATTTCCTGCGCGGACAAGCGCTTCCGCAATGCGGCAGAGGAGGCGGCAGCACAGGGATGGCAGGCAGCCGGGCCATTTCAGATTCATACTGAGAAAACCGATGCATTTCGAACGATTTATGATATACTTAATACAATATAAATTTTTTGCATTTTTATGATTTGTTTTAAACGTCATGACAGAAAGGATTTAGTAATGTCCAAGAATATTTATGCCGTCCTGAAATGGCTCCTGTCATTGGGATCGGTGGTTGTGTTGGTCCTGTTTTACCGCACGGTTCCCCTGGTGGGAGAAGGGTCCCTGGAGGGGCTGACCAGGTTTAATATTGTTACAACGGTGGTGGGGCTGCTTTGCATTGCTGTTTTTGTTTTTGCAATCAGGAGTGAAAAGGCCTCCGGCCGAAAGCTGAGCAGCGCGGAAAAAGGCGCGAACGGAGTTCTCATAGCAATGGCGCTGATTTTCCTGGAACTTGGAATTTTCAGCATGGTTGGCGTCAATATGGATAAGAATAAGGATCCGCAGATCGTTTCCATGAGAAATTGTTATGTAGGCGAAACCAATGTCGTGAATCATATGCGGGGGATTGATTCCCTCCTGTACTGCACGGATCCTTCCGGTGCGGAAACCATTTTCCCACTGGATAAGGAAACGGCGGAAAAACTGGGCACGGAAAAGCAGAATCTGACAATTGAATTCTATGATAACGTCAACCGCATTATCCGGTATTACTGATTCGATTATGGAAGTGGAATGAGCAAGGCCTGCGGCATATTGTTTTATTTGTTTCAATTTGTATATAAATGTTGACTTTTCAACCAAAAAGAAGTATTTTTTTATTATAGTTTTTAAGAAAAAAGACGCCGGAAAGGCTCTTTTTTTCAGGAAGGTTTTTTAATGAAAAGCCGGTCGGTTCACGGCAGTGGCCGGTCGGAAAGAGAGGGTAAGTGAATGAAAATTAAAAAAGTACTCGCGCTGGTTATGACGGCAGCCATGGTATTCGCTTTTGCGGCATGCGGCGGCTCCGCACCGGCAAACAACACATCCTCAGATGCAGCGGACTCCGGTTCCCTGACTCTGAAAGACGGTGTTCTCCAGGTAGGTATGGAAATCGGCTATCCTCCGATGGAATACTTTGATACGGACGGCACCACTCCGATCGGTTTCGACGTAGAGCTCTCCAAGGCGATTGCGGAATATCTCGGCATGGAAGTGGAATACGTGGACGTAGCCTGGGACGGCATCTTTGCCGGTCTGGATTCCGACAAGTATGACATGGTATGTTCTTCCTGCTCCATCATTCCGGAAAGACAGCAGAACTACCTGATGAGCAAACCGTATGTACAGAACCGCATCGAACTGCTGGTTCCGGCGGATTCCGACATCACCGGTCTGGATAACCTGGCCGGAAAGAGCATCGGCGTACAGGCAGAAACCACTTCTGACATCTATCTGCAGGATCACGATACCGGCTGCGACATCATGCAGTACGACAAGATCATCAACTGCTTCGATGAACTGAAGTCCGGCCGTGTAGACGGTGTTCTGGTTGACTCCGTAGTAGCTGCTTACTATCTGGGCGAAGATGAATCCAAGTACAATGTTGTCTGGGAAGGCGAAGACGCTGAACCGCTCGGCATCACTTTCAAGAAGGGCAATGATCCGCTCTGCGAAAAGGTAGAAGAAGCTCTGGACGCTCTGGCTGCAGACGGCACTACTGCAAAGATCGCTGAAAAGTACTTCGGATCTGACATCACAGCTGGCCTGAGATAACCAAAGGACTTTTACCAGTTATAGTTTCAAAGTAATCACGGAACGCCGTGCTTCCGCTCGGCGTTCCTTTTTCTGATATTCAGGAGGAATCCCCTTTATGGACACCCTACAGCATATGTTAAGCTGGATGCCCGCTCTGCTGAATGGTGCGAAAATTACCATCGCCCTGACGATCTGCGCCACCGTCGCCGGTCTCATTTTCAGTTTCTTTCTCGCTTTGGGCAAGATGAGCCGGAACATTATCATCAGTAAAATCTGCTCCGCTTACATCTTCTTTTTCCGTGGAACACCGCTGCTGATGCAGCTGTACTTTATTTATTACGCACTGCCTCTGCTCAGTCCGGTCCTGACCATCAACAACCGTTTTCTTGCAGCATTTATCGCGTATTCGCTGAACAGTGCCGCCTACTGCGCGGAGATCGTCCGTGCCGCGATACAGTCCATTGACAGCGGACAGTTTGAAGCGGCGAAGGTGCTGGGACTGTCCCACGGACAGACCATGCGCCTGCTGATCATCCCTCAGTCGATCCGCCGTCTGGTTCCGCCGATCGGCAACGAATTCATCATGATGCTGAAAGACGCATCCCTGGTGTCGATTATCGCTCTGGCCGACCTGACAAAGGTTACCCGTTCCATTTCTTCGTCGGACGCGACGACGCTGGTATACATCCCGGCGATGATCATTTACCTGATCATCACAGCGTTCTTTACGTTTGTATTCAACCGTATTGAAGCGAAGATGGAAGAACGTGAGTAAAGGAGGGAACGGACTATGTCAATCATACGTACGGAGAATCTGAATAATTTTTACGGCGATCTGCAGGTCCTCAAGGACATTAACATGGAGATCGAACAGGGAGAAGTGTGGGTTATCATCGGCCCTTCCGGTGCCGGAAAATCGACACTGCTCCGAAGCCTGATCACGCTGGAGGATTTTACCAGCGGCAAGATCTTCCTCGATGACGAGCTGTTTATCCACCGTGAGGACAGCAAGGTAGTCGAACAGATGGAAGCTTCCAGATATAAGCAGAAGCTGCTGGAAATGGGAATGGTTTTTCAGCGTTTCAACCTGTTCCCGAACAAGACGGTACTGGGCAACGTTACGCTGGCGCCAATGAATGTTCTGGGGAAATCGGAAGAGGAAGCCAATGAGATTGCACTGAACCTGATCAACAGAGTAGGCCTCAGCGATAAAGTGGATTTCTATCCGAGCAAGCTGTCCGGCGGCCAGCAGCAGCGTGTGGCCATCGCCCGCGCACTGGCAATGGAACCGGAAATCATGCTCTTTGACGAACCGACTTCGGCGCTGGATCCCGAGCTGGTAGGGGAAGTACTCAATGTTATGAAGGACCTGGCTACCCAGGGTATGACCATGATGGTAGTCAGCCATGAAATGGGCTTCGCCAGAGAAGTGGCCGACAAGGTAATCTTCATGGCGGACGGAGCGATCCTGGAAACCGGTACACCGGATGAACTTTTCACCAATCCGAAGACCGACAAGGCACGCCAGTTCCTGGCAAGCATCCTGTAAATAATGGCAATAAAAACCACCAGACTGTACGGCGCAGAGCCGTCCGGCCGGGTGGTTTTTTGAAAACCGGAATTATTAATTCATATGAAATCATTACGTGGAACATTTGCATTATTACTGACCGCATTTATCTGGGGTGTGGCCTTTGTGGCGCAGCAGGTAGGCGGCGAAACACTGGGGGCGTTCTCTTTCAACGGCATCCGCTCCTTTATCGGCAGCGCAGTGCTCATCCCGGTGGTCTGGTTTATTAACCGCGGAAAGACGGATGCGCAGCGGGAAGCCGTATCCCTGAAAGCGACTGTGATCGGAGGAATCGTCTGCGGTACGCTGCTGTTTACCGCCAGCAGTCTGCAGCAGGTTGGCCTGCTGTATACGACGGTCGGAAAGGCGGGATTCATTACCGCTCTGTACATCGTGTGCGTGCCGGTCTTCTCGATTTTCCTCGGTAATAAATGCGGCCTGCGGATCTGGGTGGCGGTCGCCATTGCCGTGATCGGTCTGTATTTGCTCTGCATGACCGGCGGATTGTATCTGAGCCGCGGTGATGCGCTGATGGTGCTGTGCGCCTTCGCATTCAGCTGTCATATTCTGTGTGTGGACTATTTCTGCGTCCGGTCGGATAATGTCATGATGTCCTGCATTCAGTTTTTTACCTGCGGAACCCTTTCGGTCCTTCCGATGCTTCTGCTGGAACATCCGACGGCTGCGCAGATGCAGGCAGCTCTGATTCCGCTGCTGTATGCCGGTGTGCTGTCCTGCGGCGTTGCCTATACGCTGCAGATCGTGGGGCAGAAGTATGTGAATCCTGCCGCAGCCAGTATTATCATGTCATTGGAGGCAGTTTTCTCCGTGCTGGCGGGCTGGGTCATCCTGCACCAGACCATGACCGGCCGGGAACTGCTCGGATGTACACTCATGTTCAGTGCTTCCGTACTGGCACAGCTGCCGGGGAAGAAGGCGGAAGTACAGACCGATTCAGCGGAAGAAGCCCTGTGATTGCGCGATAAATAAGATAAAAAAGAAAAGCACCATCCGGCGCACACTGCATGTGAGCGGGGATGGTGTTTTGGGCTTTATTGATAGTAATCGGCCAGGGGAATAATTTTCAGCTTTCCGATACTTTGAGGAAATTGTCCAGATCAATGGACATATACATGGCGTCCGCTTCAATGACCACTTTATTATCATTATCCATATCGATGATCTGCCCGTCCATGAATATTTTCTTCCCGTCCCGTTTGGTGAGCCAGGCTTCCGCTGCCAGTTTGTGTCCGAGAATTGCCGGACTCTTAAATCTGGAATTCAGGAAAATGGTCACCACGTCCAGGCCCAGTCCGGCACGGCATACGTAATAAAACGCTTCATCCAGCATCATCATGGAAAAACCGCCGTGCATCAGGCCGTTGTCCCCGCCGGTACAGAGTCCCATCTGGGCGAGTCCCGGCCGTCCTTCCACATGGGAACGCCCGTCCTCGTACGTGTTGGTCAGATGCAGCCCGTACGGATTGGCATCTCCGCAGACAAAACATTTGGAAAAGTATTTGTTGATTTCCGGATCTTTTTCTCTAATATATCTCTGAACAGCCATGTGGTCCTCCTGAATAAAATTTGATTTTGGGCAAAGTGTATTTCATATATACAATTGCATTCTATCATTTGCATGCTGATAGTTCAAGGAATATTGATATTACAGTTGCAGAGCGCCGCCGGGCGGAGTAAGCTTTTTTTCTTGTGCTGACTGGCATGATAAAGTATAATAATAAATACAGATATGCTGCATCGCGGTTTTCTGAAACGGCCGGATTCGGCATTGCAAGAATGTTAATTAATGGAGGTAAGACCAATGGACATCGATGTAAGAGGAATTCTGAATGAATTCATGGCAGGCGTTGGCGAAGTAGCTGAAATGGACGGCGCTTTTGTTGACAAATTCATGGCACTGGACGGCGGTGCCGGCCTGGCCATCGAACCGAAGATGAGAGAACTCGTAGCAGTTGGTTTAGCGGTTGAAAAGCGCTGCAAATACTGCATCTGTGTTCATGTAAACGGCGCATATAAGGCAGGCGCTAAGAGAGACGAAATCCTCGCAGCTGCTGAGATCGCTATCGCTATGGGCGGCGGCCCTAGCCTGGCTTATTCCGCTACCGTTCTGAAGGCGGCAGTAGACGAATTCGAACACGATTTTGACTGATCGCTGGTTCACGAAAATTGAATAACAGGAGCACTCAGCTCCCGATGCCCGGCTTCGGCCGGGCTTTTTTTATTTTTAAACATTAAAAATCATCATTGAATTTGCATCCTTGAAGTTGTAAAATATTTATCAAAACAAAACCTTAAACATCAAACTAAATAATAGATTATTATATCTTTTATGAATTTGTCTATTTT
>JAFWDF010000066.1 GCA_017534025.1 Bacillota bacterium | reverse complement strand
AGGAACGGTAACTCCTCTGAATATCGTCTCTTCGAAAAAACCTGCGCCAATTGCCATGGCAAGAGCTGCTACGGTAGGTTTAAAATAAAAGCCGCTGTCTGCAAGATTCACGAAATACGCTCCGAAGAATTTAAATGCAAAAGCGAACCATACGAAAGCGAGACCTGTCGCAAGACGACTTGTCTTGAATACACCTTTGAACGCAGGAGAAAACCACTTTGTGTAGGCTGTCAGAAAGAGTACTGCAAGAACACTAGATGCTAAGTTCTCTGCCGCATCAGAAAGACCCAGCAGCCAGGGTATAGATAAAAATGCCAATGCGAGAACTGCTGCCAGAATCATTGCAACAAGCGGCGCTTTCTCGCACAAAACATGCTTTCTTGATGTATCTTCCATCTTTACTTTCACTGTCCTTCCCTCCTCGTATCAGTTCTGACGGGATCGTTTCCCGCCCTCGTATTTCGTTAAACATTCTCTATTATATACGATCTTCTGCCACGGGGGGAGACAAATACCGGCGCGCACATAATTCGTGCATAATTCGACGATGCGCCTATTTGGTTGGTGTTATACGTGATCGTCATTTAAACCCGTAACTCGCTGATGTCACAGCGGTTGCGGTTTTTTTATTTTTTGATATCCTTTCAGATCATGGATTCTGGATCAGCATGATTTTAGATTCCCTGGTCACAAATCTGTCAGCCGCAGTTAATATGCTGATTAAGCAGATCATTATCACTGAAAGCATCCCATTCGATATAAAGCTGTCGCATCCTGCCTATACCATTGAACAATCAGTTGCAGAAACCAAAGAAACTATGGCGATGGAAAATATGACTCTTACTGAGGTGGAAACACAAATGCTTACCGATTATGCAAACGGGAGGATATCTGGTGACGAATTGCGCAAACACATCTTTGATTCCGTTACGGATGAGGATAGGGGTGTAAAGGCGGAGGACATTTAAAATGGGTGATCCTGTTTACTGCTGCCCAAACTCAAATGTTCTGAAAAACAAGCTCGGTATCGTCAATAAGGAAATATGTTTTGTAACGTGAGCGAGAATGAAATGTTTGACGCAAGCGTAGATTCTTTCCTGTGTAAATATGAAAAGATGGAAGCTCTGTTTAATAAGTGTGTCAGGAAAATATAAAACGAATCCCGCCGAAGACCGGCGGGATTACTGTTTTTTGTCCGTATCATTTATTACTGTTCTGTCGTTATCAGCGATGAAAGAAGCTTGCTGAATTCAGGGTAGGCTCTGTTCATTCGGATAATTCGTCCCTGCGCATTCAGGAAACAGTGTTCGGAATGTCCTTCGAACACGATCTGCCCGTTCTGATTGGTCATGACGTACTGCAGTTTCAGAATAGCGCCCTGAAAAGCAGATACAGAAACGGTAATGGAAATTTCATCCGGGAAGGTGGTATTAGCTTTGTATTTACAGTCGATGGCCGTCACCGGAGAAAAGATGCCCTCTTCTTCCAGCTTTTCATATCCCCACCCGAGCTGCTTCAGAAAATCGATGCGGGCTTCCTCCATCCAGCGAATATAATTCGAGTGATGTGTAATGCCCATTTTATCCGTTTCATAATATTGCACAATATGTTTATACGGCGTCATCCGGATGTTCTCCTTTATGAGACAGTCCCGGCCTGCAGCGGGCTCTCCTTCGGGAGGATATCGCTCAGGCGTTTGCTGTAGAAAAAGTCATGGGTAAGCCGGTCATATTCCGTCCACAAAGGCAGCGTTTCACATTCCGCGGCACGCGGGCAAGGGGCAGCGCCGCTTGAGAGGCAGGCCACCGGAGCGAGCGGTCCTTCCATCAGTTCGATCACTTCTCCAATGGTATATTCCTCCGGACTCCGGCAGAGCCGGTAACCGCCTCCTTTTCCGCTGGCGCCGATGATCAGGCCTCCGGCCACCATATCTTTCACGATGATTTCCAGATACTTTTTTGAAATGCCCTGTCATTCCGCGATTTGTTTTAATGGGACATAGTTTTCATTATTATGAGTGGCAAGATCGATCAGGACCCGTACTGCATAGCGTCCCCGTGTAGAAATCATATCGTTCCCTCCTGTTCTGTTATTGCCTATTATATAGTAGTTTAATAGGTGAATCAAGACGGTTCTACTGGAAACGAAATTGCGGTATAATAATGGCATTGAAATGATTGTCCGGGGAAATGGCCGGGCGTTCTGCAAGGAGGATGGAAATGGCTAATATTTATAAAGGAATGGATGAATTGATCGGCGGCACACCTCTGCTGGAAGTGACCAATATAGAGAAAGAACTCGGCCTGGAAGCAAGCGTTCTGGTGAAGCTGGAATACCTCAACCCGGCAGGAAGCGTGAAAGACCGTGTCGCGAAGGCGATGCTTGAGGATGCCGAGAAAAAAGGCATGTTGAAGGAGGGGGCGGTTATTATCGAACCGACTTCCGGCAACACCGGAATCGGACTGGCTGCAATCGCCGCGGCAAAAGGATTCCGGATCATTCTGACCATGCCTGAGACTATGAGCATGGAGCGCAGGAATATTCTGAAAGCGTATGGCGCGGAGCTGGTTCTGACCGAAGGCGCAAAGGGTATGCAGGGTGCTATAGACAAAGCGGAAGAACTCGTGAAGGAAATTCCGGACAGCTTTATTGCCGGGCAGTTTGTGAATCCGGCCAATCCGGCGGCTCATAAGGCGACGACCGGTCCGGAAATCTGGAAGGATACGGACGGGAAGGTAGATATCTTTATTGCCGGTGTCGGAACAGGCGGAACGCTGACCGGAACCGGAGAATATCTGAAAGAACAGAATCCGGAGATAAAAATCGTTGCACTGGAGCCGGAAGATTCTCCTGTGCTTTCGGAAGGCAGAAGCGGCGCGCACACCATCCAGGGGATCGGCGCCGGATTTGTTCCTGAAGTGCTGAATACGGAAGTTTATGATGAAGTGTTCAAAGCCTCCGGAAAGGATGCATTTGAAACGGCAAAACTCCTTGCGAAAAAAGAAGGTATATCGGTAGGCATTTCCTCCGGCGCTGCGCTTTTCGGAGCTATACAGCTTGCCCGCAGACCGGAAAATAAAGGCAAGGTTATTGTGGCATTGCTGCCGGACAGCGGCGACCGATATTATTCTACCGCGCTGTTTACAGAAGAATAAACGGGAGAATTATCTGCCTTCTTCCCCGCCGTCGTCTTCGCAGGATGCGGCGGATTCAAGCGGTTCGAAACCGTCCAGAGAGATGGAAAACGGACCGCGTTGTTCATCCAGTCGGATACCGTACGGATTGAAGCCGGCACGCATGCAGGAAGTGGCGCAGCTGCCGGGACAGAAACGGCATACGGCACCCTGTGCTACGCCCTGTGAACCGATGCTTCCCTTTGTATGTACTATTTTGCCCATGGTGGTTCCCCTTTCTGAAATGATTGTAGCAGTTCTGTCCGTTACGGACAAGTCGAAGCGCTGCCGGAAACGGAAAGGACACAGGGTAAGATGAAAGCAGGAAAACGGTATGAAATTTCTCATCGCAGAAGCATTTACCGGTGAGCCGTTTGGCGGCAATACCGCCGGGATCGTGATTTTGCCGGATGGAGAAGAGTTCCCTTCGGAAACCATCATGATGAAGACGGCGGCGGAACTGCGCTATTCGGAAACCGCCTTTATTAAAACCCTCGGAAAAGATTCCTTTCAGCTGCGGTATTTTACACCGGCAGCAGAAGTGGATCTCTGCGGACACGCCACGATCGCTTCGTTTGGCGCGCTGCTGCATCTTGGCCTGATCCGCGGGGAAAGCATATGCGACTGCCGGACAAAATCCGGAGATCTGACTATCACGCTTCGAAACGGCACCGTTATGATGGAAATGCAGGCGCCCCTTGTGGCCGGCATGATAGAAGGGCGCGGGGAACTGGAAGAATTGTATGAAGCAATGGGCGCCCGGATTCCTGAGGAGAAGGCACTCCGGCCGGCTATTGTTACTGCCGGCATTCCGGATATTCTCCTCCCGGTTTGCTGCCGCCATGAGCTGCATGCGATGGAACCGGATATGAAAAAACTGGCTGAGCTGTCCGAACGATACGGGGTGACCGGTGTACATGCTTTCACGATGGATGCGGAAGAGGGTGCGCTTTGTCACTGCCGGAACTTTGCACCGCTTTTCGGGATCGATGAAGAGGCGGCAACCGGGACATCCAGTGCAGGACTGACCTGGTATCTGAAGGAATGCGGCATTATAGGAGAGGATTCGCAGCAGTTGATGATACAGGGGGAAAGCATGGGGAGGCGCTCTGTCATCCGGACCTCTGTGCAGAGGAATAAAAAAACCGGCCTTCCGTCGATTTGCGTCGGAGGCCGGACATGTATTCTGGCAGAAGGGGAAATCCATATCTGACTGTCCATGTTTCACGTGAAACAGGATTCGTAGTGCCGGAAAGCCCTTGTATCCATCTTGTTCAGGATTCGTTGACCAGTTTGCCGGTCATGTGTTCCGGGATCAGCTCAAAGACCAGCGTTCCGGGGCCGGACCGGCTGATTTCGTGTGCGATATATTCTTCGTCATCCGTGAATTTATAACACAGCTGCCGGCTGATTTCCATGGCGCGGTCGTAATCTTCCACAAAGCGGACCCGGCCAAACACAATGACACTGGTTATATTCAGTGCCCATTCCCCTTCTCTGCAAAATCCTTCGTTATACACGCAGAATGAAACCTTGTCGTATGCTTTCAAAGCGTCGATCTTGTGTCCGGTCTTTCCGCCGTGGAAGTAAAGCTTCCCGTCTTCTTCGCAGTACCAGTGGTTGATGGGCATTCCGTACGGGTAACCGTCGTCACCCAGCACAGAAAGAACGCCTCTCTTTTCTTCTTTCAGAATGCGGATGCATTCTTCCCGGGAAACCTGCTGTTTCGACCGGAGCATTTCTCTGAACATAACTGAATCCTTCCTGCTGCGCAGGCAGCATAATATCCGAATATATGATTGAACTGCCGAACCCATCCGGAGCAACGGGTCAGCTGATCCGGTAATGGCCGAGAATACCGGCCTTCTTTTCCCATTTTACCAGAGCATCCTGTTCATAGGAACTCTGTGCGGCACTGACATGATGAATAATGTATGGAATTCCTTTTTTATTACGCCGGTCGGAAACCAGCGCAATGTGATGATCGAACACGACGATGTCGCCGCCCTGCCATTCTGCGATCTCGTTCGGGTCCGTTGTGAGACTCTGTGCGGTATGGGAAAAATAGACGTTCAGATTCGGGACTCTGCGGAAATCGATGTTGATATCCGGGCTGCCGATTCCATAGGCAGCCGGATCCTTCTGAATATCCGTATTCACCAGATGCATAAGATCATATCCTGCGCCCAGCAGCGCGAAGCCGACGACATCAGTACATACACCGTACCCGTCATCCGGATAACCGGTCGAATAGTAGGCACTTTTATATTTCGGCATGGAGGCGGTGTATTCCCGCGCGCTCCGGAGGATGTCCGTCTGGTCGTCCAGGCCGTCGCCGTCCTCATCGTGGCTGCTGATATAGCGGGGAATATTGAATTCTGAGGAATAATCCGGCAGTTCTTTTTCAATACCGCTTCCCTGCCCTGTTCCGGAATCCTGCACGGTCAGACTGCATCCTGAAAAGAGCAGCATCATCGCGGCAGGCAGCGCGAACAGAAGCAGTCTTTGGATAACGTGCAGTTTACGCATACACATTGTCCTTTTCCGGCTCATCCGCCTGTTTCAGAATATCCATGATGATTCGTTTATATTTCAGAAATTCGTCCGACAGTTCATAGTCCTCCCGTTCTCCGCGCGGCGTGGCGATGCGGATTTCATCACGGATTTCGCCGGGTTTCCCGGTCATGATATAAATCCGGTCGGACAGCAGGATCGCTTCATTAATATCGTGGGTAATGAAGAGCGTTGTGAGACGGATTTTCTCCATCACGCCCAGATACCAGCGGTGCAGCTTGCCTTTGGTAATGGTATCCAGTGCGGAAAACGGCTCGTCCAGCAGGGCTACGTTATCGGAAAACATATAGGTTCTCAGCAGGGCAGCCCGCTGCCGCATGCCGCCGGACAATTCGCCGGGATACTGCTTCTGGGTACCTTCCAGACCAAACTCTTCAAAATGCGGGGAGACCAGTTTCCGGGCTTCTTTTTTCGAAACCCCGCGGATCACCAGCGGCAGGCCGACATTGTCTTCGATCGTTTTATACGGCAGAAGGAGATCCTTCTGCAGCATGTAGCTGATCCGGCCGGTGGTGCCGGTGATCTCTTCCCCGTCCAGGAACACCTGCCCCTCAGCCGGCCGGTAGATGCCGGCAATACAGTTGAACAGCGTCGTCTTGCCGCTGCCGGATACACCGAGCAGACTGACCAGCTCGCCCTGATCCGCGGCTATGGAGATGTTCCGGATCACAGGCTGCCCGGAAAAGCTCATGGTAATGTTTTTGGTTTCCAGTTTATGCATATCTTTGCACCGCATTGGCTCCGCGCGGTATGGCGTTGCGTACCGCGCAGGAAGCCTTCCTCACTGTTTATTCTGCAGCCGGGAGATATTCGTTGCTGAAACCGGTATTTTCCGGAATCGGCTGTTCCGACAGCTTATTCTCATTCACCCAGTTATAGAAGCGGTTCCAGCGATCCGCATCGATAATGCCCCACTGTGCAGCATCCGCCTGGTACTGATCCGCGAGATAGTTCTGGCTTTCCATAACCAGATTCGGATCCAGTTCCGGATTGGCGGCGAGCAGAATGGCACCGGCTGCATCCGGGTCTTCCATCGCGTATTCATAACCGCGGCTGACCGCTTTCAGAAATGCCTTTGCCGTATCCGGATGTTCCTTCAGATAATCGTCATTGGCGATGATAACCGGCGAATAGTAATCAAATACTTCGTCGATATCGCGGAACGCAAAATAATCGACGGCGAAATCCGATACTTTGGCACTGATGCCGGCCCAGGCATAGTAAACCCAGAGGCAGTCAATCTGCTTGGCTTTCAGCGCAGCCACTTCATTATCAATCGTTTCCGGAATCATTTCAATTTTGCTGTAGTCGCCGCCATCGGCTTCCACACATTCCCGGATGATATTCTGTTCAATAGGCCATTCCCAGGTGGCATAGGATTTTCCTTCCATTCCCTTCGGGGAAGTGATGCCTTCGCCCTGCCGGGACATGATCCCGGAGGTGTTGTGCTGGATAATGGCCGCCACGGCGGTAATTGGAGCGGATTTGCTTTCGCCCTCCATCAGGGAGGACATGGTGTCCTGGAAAGACACGCCGAACTGGGCCTGTCCGGCGCCGACCATCATTTCCGCACCGTCCGCGGAAGGCTGTACGATTTCCACGTCCAGACCGGCTTCGTCGAAATAGCCCATCTGTTCTGCGACGTAAACACCAGTGTGGTTGGTGTTCGGCGTCCAGTCCAGAGCAAACGTGATTTTTTCCGGACTGCCGCTGTTGCTTTCCCGGCTGCTGCCGTTGTCCCCGGCGCTGCCGCAGCCGGTAAGTGCTGCTGCGCAAAGAGCGGCGGTCATCAGAATAGCGAATATCTTCTTTTTCATAATATCTGTTCTCCTTATCTTATATTGCCTGCCGGCAATCAACTTGCTGCAAATAATAACGGTTCCCTGATAAACTGTTCCTGCGGAGTCTGCCGCTCATCCGTTCCGGGAATATCGTTCCCACGGCATGCATTTTTTCTGCAGAATATTCACCATCCAGATCAGCAGCAGACTGATGATCGAGATCAGAAAAATAACGGCGAACATTTTATCGTAGGAAAAAGATTTTTTTACTCTGGTCATATAGACGCCCAGACCGGCAAAGCCGCCCAGCCATTCTGCCAGAACGGCGCCAACTACGGCATAGGCTACCGTGAGCCGCAGGCCGGAAAAGAAGTTCGGCAGAGCATGAGGTATTTTAATGTGGCGGAAAATCTGCTTTTTTGTGGCGCCCATGGAACGCATCAGATTAATGGCGTCGGGGTCACATGAGCGGAATCCGTCCAGCACACCGATGGCGATCGGGAAAAATGTGATCAGTACGATCAGCACAATTTTCGGTGTCATGCGGTAACCGAACCAGAGTACCAGAAGCGGTGCAATCGCCACGGCAGGGATTGTCTGGGTCAGTACGATCAGCGGATACATCGCCTTGTACGCCACATCGGACTGATCCATCAGGAAAGCGGCGGCCAGGCCGATGGCGATGCCCAGCAGCGTGCCCAGCAGCGTTTCGATCAGTGTGACTTTCGTATGCGACATCAGCAGTGTGAAGTCATGGACAAAGGCGGACACGGTCTGCCCCGGAGACGGAAGCATGAAGTCCGGTACAATTTTGAAATACGAAAGGCATTCCCAGAGTATAAGAATTGCGGCGACAGACGCCACCGGATACAGATTACCGGTGATATTTCCCGATTTTCTTTTCAATGGACAGAACCTCACCCTCCGGTTTGTAGCTGATCTTGATATATGCGCAGACCGACGGAGCGCCCGCCCGGACAGCGATATGCTGGCATTCTTTTACGATGTCCATCAGCTCGTCATAAGGTCCTTCGATGGTTGTTTCAAAAGGACCCACATAGTAATTGTAACCGGTCGACGCGATATACGCGATGACCTCATCTACGATGCGGCACAGCTCTTCATCATTCGGCGCGTGCGGCAGAGTCTGGATGGCAACACTGGCTTCCATAAAGGTTCTCCTTTCATATCTGCGTTCTGCAAGGCCTTTGCCATGCTTTCGCGTTCCGGCCGGAACCGCGAAAAAAAGAACGCATCCTTAAAAAAAGGAGCGTTCAGAAAATCCGATCTCTTGAAAGATATTCTGCTTCCCTACGCCGGTATTAACCGGATCAGGTGATGAGGGTCAGCGGACAGAACCGCGCTCTCAGCTTTCGCTCCCCTAGCTTTATTGTAATTCAGTATAGCGATTTCGACGCCGGAAAACAAGTCATTTTTGCCGGTGCAGACGGTTTCAGCGGAAGAAGATTCGGCAGCAGTATGCCGGTGATAATCAGCACGGCGCCGAAGATACCGCGTATGCCCAGAGATTCATGAAGCAGCAGCCAGCCGAGAACAGCCGTCGTCAGCGGATTGAGCGCCACGATCAGACCGGCGGTTTCCGTACGCAGATGCTTCTGTGCCACCGGCTGCATGGTGAAGCCCAGACAGGTGCAGACCAGGGACAGGACCAGTATGCAGCTCCACTGCATGCCTCCCCGCGGCAGCTGCGGGGTTTCGGCAGCAAAGGCGGACAGCATGCCAAACAGGCCGATGACACCGACGTACAGAATGCCCAGAGCAAACGGGTCGTGGCGTTTTGAGAGGCGATCTGTCTGGATGAGAGCCGCGGTGAACAGCAGCGCGGCAAGGATACAGAGCAGTTCCCCGGAACCCAGATGCAGAGAACTGCCGTCCCGGAAGACAATCAGGCCGATGCCGGCGAGAGTGATGCCCGCGCTGCCGGCGATGATTGGTGAGGGCAGGCGGCGAAGCAGGAAGGCTTCGCAGATCGGCACCATGACGATGGCGGAGTTTTCCAGAAAGGAACAGGTGGCCGCCGTGGTCATACGCAGTCCGAAGAGTTCCGCCGCCATGCACAGGTAATAGGTGGTGCCCAGCAGCAGTGCGGCAGCCAGGATCCGCGGATCCTGCCGGATGGCCGCGAGGACTTTTTTCAGAAAGATAAGGAAGAGCAGGAAAAAAGCAATCAGGAAGCGGATCCCGAGCAGGGTCAGCGGTCCCATAGTTTCCAGAAGTTGTTTGGACATCAGAAACGAGGATCCTCTTGCGATGGCCAGTGTCCCCATCAGAAAAGCGGACAGGATCATGGTGCGCCGGCCGGAGCCGTTCTGCACAGAAGATTCTGTCCGGTCTGTTAAATTGACGGTTGGTTTGTTCATAGGGCAAATCTCTTTCATGGTCTGTCATGCAGGATGCAGAGACATCTGCACAGGACGATGGTTTTGACATTATTGTAGGATAGTGCTAATGTTGAGTAAAACGAAAATAATTCAATACTTCCTTGAATAATAATCAAAATAAGAGAAGATGTTTTTCCGGAATACAACAGGTATGAATAAAAGAGGTGTTTTATGGAAACGGAGCGCTGCAGAATTTTGCTTCATGTAATTGAGGAAGGCAGCCTGACCGCTGCGGCGGAAAAACTGGGCTATACCATTTCAGGCATCAGCCGGATGATGGGAGCGCTGGAGAAGGAAGCCGGATTTCCGCTGCTGGTGCGCAGCCGCGGCGGTGTCTCGCCTACGGCAGAATGCAGGGCACTGCTGCCGGTCATGCGGGAGCTGGTGCAAACGGCTGAACGTTTTGACCAGGCGGCCGGAGAATTCTGCGGCATGAGCCGCGGGACCATTACCATCGGAACGTCATATTATGCCTACTACCGCTGGTTTGCCCGCCTGATTGCGGA
This sequence comes from Bacillota bacterium, assembly GCA_017534025.1. Classification (GTDB taxonomy): domain Bacteria; phylum Bacillota; class Clostridia; order Peptostreptococcales; family Anaerovoracaceae; genus RUG708. The sequence goes on along the minus strand of JAFWDF010000066.1, from coordinate 26,483 downwards.
TTTTCACAAACTATATCCGAACATTACTATTCATATGATTGAAGGTACCAGTACGGAACTGCTGCAGGCCATGCAGGAGCAGCGTGCGGATATGTGCATTATCAGCCGGCGACCGGGTGCCGGGGAATGGATCCCTCTGACCAGGGACCCGATGCTGGCCTGTCTGCCGGAGAATCATCCCATGGCGGACGCGTCGTCCTTTCCACTGGAGGCGTTCGCGGAAGAAGATTTTATCGAGTTGTATCCCGGGAAGGAGACCGACAATTCCCTGATGTTTGCGGCTGCCGGAGTCAGACCGAAAGTGCGGTATTCTTCATCGGATAATTATGCAGTTTACGCGATGGTGGCGGCAGGGCTGGGAATCGCCAGCACGAATTCCATTATCGCGGAATCCTTTACGGAAGGTGTCCGGTACCTGCCGGTTTCCCCGCCCCAATATGTGGAGATCGGGATTGCGGTTCCGGAAAGAGAGCGCCAGTCACCCGCTGCCAGACGCTTTGCCGCGTTTGCGGCGGAGGAAGCACGGCGGAGCCGATTGGACGAAGCGTGAAAGTAACTGTTCGGCAGGATGAAATTCCTTGCCTTTTCATTGCTATGGAATTTTTTATAGTATATAATGTACTATGTATGATTGGTTAAAAGAACGAGTTCGTTTATGAGCCGGGAGTAGTATATTTATGAGATGTAAAGCATGTGGACGAGTGGTGCCGGATGGATCGGTCAGATGCCCTCACTGTGGGGCATACATATCCAGAGGCGGCCGCCCGGGGGAAGAATTCAAGTGGAATATTCAGGAATACCCGAAGCCGAAAGGCAGGGAGCCGGCAGATGTTTCCGTGGACTGGCAGGGAGGACTGCTCGTAGATAACGAGAGCGGCAGAACCTATGACCAGCATCCCGGAAGCGGCTGGAAAGAACCGGAAGAAGTGAAGTTCCTGTTTACTTTTGAACCGGAAAACGAAGAATTGCAGAAGGAAGTGGACCAGCAGGTCGATATTCTGGTGGAAAGAGCACCGAAAGAGCCTCCTGTCGCAGAAGTACGCCAGGATCTGTTCAGCCTTCCGTCCCAGATGGATATGAAAGAGTATGACAGTCTGCTGGAGGATGACGATCCTGCTCCGCCTCCCCGCAATACCGGCTGGATCAATGATTATCTGTCGACGAATTTTGACGGTACGCCGATCCAGTCCGTGCAGTCCGGAGAAGAACCGGTATACAGGAAGGCGCCGACGGCGGCGGAATTTATCTTTGGAACCGGTGTAAAGAAAGAAGAACCGCTGCTGAACTGGGATCTTTCCAAAAGACCGTCTGCGGTACAGAAGAACGCCAACGCGGCGGCGGCTGCATCGGCTGCGGCCAGACAGCAGGCACAGCAGGCTGCTGCAGCCGCGGCAGCGAAAAAGGAAAAGGTGGTGCCTCCGCCTGAACGGGCCGCCAACGGAAAGTATTCCGTTCCGAAGATGATGCAGGAACAGCAGTATGACCCGTTTGAAACCAGGAAAACATGGGGCAGCATGCATATGCCGGATTTCCTGCGGGGCGGAGATCGTCTTCTCTTCACATCGGGCCCGGATATATATGAAGAGGTTCAGGAGGCTGCGTCCAGAGAACTGGGACCGTCCGCCGGCTATAAGGCGGATATGGAGGAACTTCGGGCGCAGGAAACGTTCAAACGTCTGATTGATGTAGAGGAACGGTTCACCGAAGATATGGACCGCGTGGTCTTTATGTCGGAAGAAGAGAAGGAACTGGAAGAGAAAGCGGAACGCAGACGGGAAGAACTGATCGATGTGCCGCGGATTGATTTCCTTTCGATTGAAGACGAATACGATCGTTACCGTGAGGTAAACGGCATTCCGCGGGCAGAGACGATCGAAGAGGTTCTTGGAACCCTGGAAACCGCAGGGACTGCGGAGGAAGCGGACGCGGAAGCGGCTGCCGTACCGGAAGAAACGCCGCGGGAAGTGAATATTCGCATTAACAGTCCTTCCGGAACGCAGTACACGGTTAAGACGCAGGAAATTCATATGAACACCGAGGATGCCGAAGGCGGAAGCGAAGCGGCAAAAGCGGTGCAGGTATCCGTGGAAGTGAACGGAACCGGAAGCGGATCCGTAGAGGTAACCAGCGGACCGGACGGAGCGACCAGAGTGACGGCGACCGAGGAAGGACAGGAAGCGGTTTCGGCGGCAGAAGTCCTGGCGGCAGCCGAACCGGAAGACGATGTTCCGTTCTGGGAGAAAAAGCCGGTTACCAGGATGACGATTACAGATATCTTCGGACCGGAAGCCCGGGAAATTCTGGAAGCAGGGACCGGTGAACCGGAAGACGGCGAAGCAGAGAATCTGATTTCGACGATGGATGTTGCGGAGGCGGCCGAAGCCGCAGCGGAAGAAGTGGCAGAAACCGAAGAGGCCGTTGAAGAAGCCGCTCCGGAAGTAGCGGAAGAAGCGGCAGAAACCGAAGGGGCGGTTGAAGAAGCCGCTCCGGAAGCTGCAGAAGAAGCGGCAGAAGCCGAAGACGCGGTTGAAGAAGCCGCTCCGGAAGCTGCGGAAGAAGCGGCAGAAACCGAAGAGGCGTTGAAGAAGCCGCTCCGGAAGTTGCAGAAGAAGTAACGGAAGCCGAAGAGGCGGTTGAGGAAGCCGCTCCGGAAGCTGCAGAAGAAGCAGCGGAAGCCGAAGAGACGGTTGGAGAAGCCGCTCCGGAAGCTGCGGAAGAAGCGGCAGAAGCCGGAGAGGCCGTTGAAGAAGCCGCTCCGGAAGCTGCAGAAGAAGCTGGTGAAGCCGAAGAGGTTGTTGAAGAAGTTGCTGCAGAAGCAGCGGAGGAACCTGCCGAAGCCGCTACAGCAACTGAAAAAACCCTGGCAGAAGCCATTGCCGAATCCGCAGAGGAAGAGGAACCGGCTGAAGAAGACTTCGTTTATTACGAAGAGCCGGAAGTACAGGAATTTACTTATTCAGTAAACGAAGAGCGACTGACCAAGGAAGAAATCCGGAATATGAGCCAGGAAGAACTGGATGCCGCAGCTGCGGAAGCTGCCGCCAGGGAAGCCGCCAGAAAAGCTGAAATAGAAGAAGAGAAAAAGAAGGCTGCTGCTGCAGCCGCCGCGGTTGCCGCTGCGGCGGAAGGCGTCAAATCTTCGGACAAAGCAGCGGAAACCAAAGCTTCTGCGGATAAGCCGGAAGAGGCGAAAAAATCCAAAGAAGAGGAAGAAAAACCGGCGAAGAAAAAACTGTTCGGCAAAAAAGAACCATCCGATAAAGCCGCGAAGGAAGAAGAAAAGGCGGCCAAAGCGGAAGCGAAAGCCAGAAAGAAGGCTGCGAAGGCAGCAGCCGCAAAGGCGGCCAAGGATGAAGACGAGCCGATGTCTCTGAAAATCATGCGGATCGTGATCATCGTCCTGATCGTAGCGGTCTTGCTGGAATTCCTGATCTTCGGTATCCGTCTGCTGGCACCGGATTCCATGCTGGGCATCATTTTCAACAAACTCGGAAGCGGGTTCTCCGGTGCGGATTCCCTGTTCGGAAGCGGCATATTCCGAATGTAAAACCGGATCCCCGGCAGCGGGCAGCGGCCCTGTTACAGGACTGTGGATGTCCCGCATGCCATTCATACAACACATGGACGGAAGCTCTTCTCTTAGCAGGGAAAAGCTTCCGTTTCCCGCATATCAGCGCTTCCGGCCGGTATTCGACGGAAGCTTGCTCAGGCATTGACAGGTAATAATCATGAAACTGAAATCGAAAAAAACAGGCATCGCCGCACTGGTGCTGGTCCTGGTAGTGATCTTCGCATCACTGGATCTGATCGTGAGCTTTGTGACCGATTACTGGTGGTTTAAGGATCTTGGCTACACGCAGGTATTCTTTAAGCAGCTTTTTACAGAACTGAAGATTGCGGTGCCTGTCTTCATCGTAGTCACCGCCCTGGCCTGGTTCTATACCAGAACCCTTCGCAGAGAGTATCTGAGCAAAATGGATACGGTGGAAGGAGGACTGTCCGACCTGCATATTCGCAGGATCTCCATCGTGTTCAGTGTGATCTTCTCGGCAGCCGTCACCTATATCCTGACCAATACATTATGGAAGGACATTCTGTACGCGTCCCACAGCACGAAATTCAACAAAACCGATCCGCTGTTCGGGCTGGACATTTCCTTCTATGTCTTTAAACTGGCACTGATCCGGAATCTGACAGCATTGTCATTAACACTGATCATCGCTTTCCTGATTCTGACCTTCGCCTATTACCTCTTCCTGGTGACCGTGCGCCGGCCGCATGTGCTGGAAGAGGAGGATGTCTATGAAGCGGAGCCGATCAAAGAAGACGGAATATTCAGCAATCTGTTCGGGGTCAGACAGAGGGATATGCATGTGGATAACAGCAATCTGAGGACCATCGGACTGATCGCATCCAGACAGCTGATCATACTTGGCGTGCTGTTTTTCCTCTTTGTGGCGGTTACGTTCATACTCAAGCAGTTTGATCTGCTGTACAGTGACTCCGGTGTGGTATACGGCGCCGGCTTCACGGACGTGTACATTACCCTCAATATGTACCGGCTGGAAATCATCCTTGCTGTTGTGGCAGCCGTGATGCTGGCCATTTTTGCCAGAAAGAAGAACCTGAAAAAAGTACTGCTTCTGCCGGTTATTATGATTGCGGTGAGCATTCTGGGTACTGTGCTGGCCACAGGCGTGCATTCCCTCATCGTTTCACCGGATGAACTGAACAAGGAAAAGCCTTTCCTGCAGAACAATATTTCCTATACGCAGGCGGCCTATGACCTGGACGATGTGTCGGTACAGTCCTATTCGGCGCGCGGAACGCTGACGGCGGAAAACATCGAGTCCAATGATGCGACGATTTCCAATATCCGTATTAATGATTTTGAGCCGTCGAAGCAATTTTATAACCAGACGCAGAGTATCCGTACGTATTATAATTTCCATGATGTGGACAATGACCGCTACATGATTGACGGGCTGTATACGCAGACCTTCCTGTCCGCACGGGAAATGGTGACGGATAATCTGGGCAGCGGCGTGTCCTGGCTGTCCAGTCATCTGAAATATACCCATGGCTACGGCATCACTCTGTCCCAGGTGGACGCGGTAACAGAAACCGGGCAGCCGGAAATGCTCATATCCGGCATTCCGCCGGTATCGCGTACGCCGGACATTCAGATCAACCGGCCGGAAATCTATTTCGGCGAAATGACCGACGACTATGTCATTACCAATACAAAAGAACTGGAATTTGACTATCCGAGCGGAGATTCCAACGAATACTCCACCTACGAAGGACAGCGGGGCATCCGGCTGACGCCGCTGAAGAGGCTGTTCTACACGATTAAGGAAGGCAATATCCGTATTCTGGCGTCGTCCAACATTAACAGCAACTCAAAGATCCTGTACGAACGCAATATCATGGACCGGGTCAACAAGCTGGCACCGTTCCTGTCCATTGATAACGATCCGTACATCGTGGTCTCGGACTCCGGCCAGCTCTACTGGATCATGGATGCCTATACGACTTCGGATAATTATCCGTACTCGGAAGAAATGGATCTGGATGAAAATACAACCATCAATTATGTGCGGAATCCGATTAAAATTACAGTGAATGCCTATGACGGCAGCGTGAATTTCTATAAGGTTTCCGAGGATCCGATTGCCGATACGATCGGCAAGATTTATCCGGGACTTATTAAAGATGTATCCGAGATGCCGGACGGCCTGGCCTCCCATATCCGTTATTCGAACGCCATGTTCGATATCCAGGCGAAGATCTACCAGAAGTATCATATGAATGATGTGTCCGTCTTCTACCAGAAGGAGGATAAATGGAGCATCGCCACGGATATTTACGGACAGGATGAAACGGAAATGGTGCCGGGCTACTACATCATGAAGCTGCCGGGCATGGAATCCGAGGAATTCATCAGCTCCATCGCCTACACGCCGAACGGCAAGAAGAATATGACCGGCCTGATGGTCGCACGCTGCGACGGGGAGCATTACGGGGAACTGATCCTGTATAAATTCCCGAAGGACAATGTGGTCTACGGACCGATGCAGATCGAGTCGCAGATCGACCAGAACACGGAGATTTCCAAGGAATTCTCGCTGTGGAATTCTTCGGGCTCCACGTACACCAGAGGGGATATGTTCGTCATTCCGATCGATGACGGCCTGCTTTATGTGGAACCGGTTTATCTGGAATCGGCTACCGATACCAGTCTGCCGGAAGTGAAGCGGGTAATCGTGGCGTACAGAGACCGTATCGCCTACGGCTCCAGTCTGGCGGAATCCCTGGATATGCTCTTCCATCTCAGTGATGAGTATGTGGAAGAAAAAATACCGGGATCGGAAGGCGGAGAAAGCAGTACCGGCGAAACCGGCAGTCTCACGGTCAGTGATTTGGCCCGCCTGGCGCAGGAAGCGTTTGACAACTCGCAGACGGCGCTGCAGAATGGCGACTGGAAGAGCTACGGAGAGTATCAGGAGCAGCTGCGGCAGTATCTCAATCAGATGAGCTCCGCGGGCAGCGGAACCGTTTCGGCAGATGTATCCGCCGGTGCCAATGACGCGGGAGCGGATGTGTCCGGCGCGGAAGAGGCCGATACGATGAATCTGACGGAGGATCCGGATCTGTAGAAAAAATAAAAAGGTATTAAGTCAGATGCAGGATGCTGCACTGGGAATAATAAACCATAACTAGGAGGAAAACAGTACAATGCTTGACATTAAACGAGTAAGGGAAGATTTTGAAAATGTGAAGGCGGTTCTCGAATCGAGAGGCAAGGGCGATTACAACATCGGCCGCGCCCTGGAGATCGATGACCGCAGAAGAGAGCTGCTGGGCGAAGTAGAAGCGCTCAAGGCAAGACAGAACAGAGAATCCAGGGAAATTCCGAAGATGAAGAAAGCCGGCGAAGATACGACTGCGCTCATGGCGGAACTGAAGGAGATCTCCGGAAAAATCGGCGAACTGGATGAGCAGGTCAAAGACGTGCAGAATGAACTGCGGGATCTGCTGCTCAGCATTCCGAACACACCGAGTCCGACGACGCCGGTCGGCGCTGATGAAAATGAAAATGTCGAGGTGCGCAGATGGTCCGAGCCGACGGAATTTGCATTTGAACCGAAAGCCCACTGGGATATCGGCACCGATCTGGACATTCTGGATTTTGATCGCGCAGCCAAGCTGTCCGGCGCAAGATTCACGGTATATAAAGGAAAAGGCGCGCGTCTCGAACGCTCCCTTATTAACTTCATGATTAATATTCATGTAGAAGAACAGGGCTATACGGAAGTAATGTCTCCGTTTATCGTAGGCCGGAAAGCAATGACCGGCACCGGCCAGCTTCCGAAGTTCGAGGACGATATGTATTCCGTTCAGAACGATCAGTTCCTGATTCCGACGGCGGAGGTTCCTCTGACCAACCTGCATTCCGATGAGATCCTGAGCGCCGACGAGCTGCCGAAGTATTTCACCGGATATACCGCATGCTTCCGGAAGGAAGCCGGTTCTGCCGGCCGCGATACCAGAGGCATCATCCGTCAGCACCAGTTCAATAAGGTGGAAATGGTCAAGATCGTAAAGCCGGAAGATTCCTATGAGGAACTGGAAAAGCTCACGTCCGATGCCGAGGCTGTGCTGCAGGCACTGAAGCTGCCGTACAGAGTGATCACGCTGTGCACCGGGGATACCGGGTTCAGCGCAGCCAAGACCTATGATATCGAAGTCTGGATGCCGAGCTACGGCCGTTATGTGGAGATTTCCTCCTGCTCCAACACCGAGGATTTCCAGGCAAGAAGAGCGAATATCCGCTTCCGTCCGGAACCGAAGGCGAAGCCGGAATTTGTACATACGCTGAACGGATCCGGTCTGGCAGTGGGCAGATGCCTGGCAGCCGTTCTGGAAAACTATCAGAACGAAGACGGATCGGTTACCGTTCCGGAAGTGCTGCGGCCATACATGGGCTGCGACCGCATCGAGGCGAAATAATTCAGATGAAGGAAGAAACGGGCGGCCGGGCCGGTGTAAAAACCGGACCGGCTGTTGGAGACCGGCTGACGCTCCGGAAGAGCCATCCCTGCGGAGGGACGGAATTTGAAGTTGTCCGCACCGGCATGGACATCCGCCTGCGTTGTCTGACCTGCGGTTCGCAGATCGTCCTTTCGCGGCGGAAGCTGGAGAAGATGACCGCAGGAAGAGGAAAGCAGGCCGCTCAGCGGTGACAAAATACAATTGACAAGAACCGTGCATATCGTGTATAATCCTTGTCAATGGTACACTTTCCGAATGGATGAAGGATGTGCCGGAAAAAGGGAGCGATCCCATATAGTTCAAATGCTAAGACGAAGTTATTGATGTTCTGGAAAGACGCTGCAGAGAGCCGGTGGATGCTGCGAACCGGTGCGTACAGGCCGTCAAGTCTCGCTTCCGAGCAGCATTCCCGAGGACGAGGAACCGGCTGGCCGGCCTGTTCCGGAAAGTAAGGAATGCCGGCAGGTTCCGTTATCAGGACCGGAGGTTTGACAGAACCTTTTGAGTGATTGCGTATCAGATGCAGTAAGCAGGGTGGTACCGCGGTAATAGTTTATTATCGTCCCTGGAGTCCGCAGGACTTCAGGGACTTTTTGCATAGTGCTGCGGACGGCGGCGGTGCGGTTTTGCCCGCCGGAAAACAGATCCGAAGGATGGACAGTATGAGGCAGTTTCAAGGAGGACAGGAATGAAAACAATTAAAATTTTCGATACGACACTGCGGGACGGTGAGCAGTCACCGGGCTGCAGCATGAATCAGGTGGAAAAGATTGAAATGGCGAAGCAGCTGGAACGGCTGGGAGTGGATATCATGGAAGCCGGTTTCGCGGCGTCTTCTCCGGGGGACTTTAATTCGGTCAAGGCAATTGCCGAGACGATGAAGACCTGTACCGTAGCCAGTCTGGCCAGAGCGCTGGAGGGAGATATTGAACGGGCGGCTGAATCGGTCAGAAACGCGGTGTCTCCGCGTATTCACACATTCATCGCCACCTCCCCTATTCACATGCAGTACAAGCTGCAGATGGAACCGGACGCAGTTATTGAAAGCGCTGTGAACGCTGTAAAATATGCGAAAAAATTCGTGTCGGATGTAGAATTTTCTGCAGAGGACGCAACCCGCAGTGAAGTGGACTTCCTCGCGAAGATTTTTGACCGGGTAATCAAGGCCGGCGCCACGACCATTAATATTCCGGATACTGTGGGATATACCACGCCGGACGAATATTATGAATTCCTCACGGCCATCCGTGAAAAATGCCCGGCCATGGACAACGTGACGATGTCTGTACACTGCCATAACGACCTCGGTCTGGCGATAGCCAACTCCATCGCCGCCGTCAGAGCCGGTGCCACGCAGCTGGAATGTACCGTGAACGGAATCGGTGAGCGGGCGGGCAATGCCGCGCTGGAAGAAATCGCGATGGCGCTCCACACCCGCCGGGATCGCTACCAGGTGCAGACGAACATTAATACAAAAGAAATTATGCGGTCTTCCCGGCTGCTCACCCGGATCACCGGTGTGAAGGTACAGCCGAACAAGGCCATCGTCGGGGAGAATGCCTTTGCCCACGAGGCAGGCATCCATCAGGACGGCGTGCTGAAGAACAAGGCCACTTACGAAATCATGACGCCGGAATCCATCGGCATCACCGAAAAGAGCCTGGTGCTGGGCAAGCACTCCGGAAAGGCGGCTCTGAAGGCACGGATCGAAGAACTGGGTTATGAAATCAATGAAAAGGAACTGAAGGTCGCATTCAAAAAGTTCAAGGAACTGGCTGACAGAAAGAAGAACGTATACGACCGGGATATCGAAGCGATTCTCGCCAAGGAAGCCGTGCAGGTACCGGATACCTACAAACTGGTGCGCTTTGTTTCCAACAGCGGCAATACCATTACCGCAACCACGATTGTGTGCCTGAACAAGGAAGGCAAGGAGATCGAAGAGTTCGGTACGGGCGACGGCCCGATCGATGCGGCTTTCATCGCCATGGAAAAGATTGTGGACCGGCAGTTCCATGTCGAGGATTATAAGCTGCGTTCCGTTACGGAAGGCAAGGACGCGCTGGGCGATGCCACCGTGGCTCTCAGTGAGATGGTCAACGGCAAGCGCGTGGAAGTGACCGGCCGCGGCATCAGCACAGACGTCATCGAGGCGAGTCTCATCGCATATATTAATGCTGTGAACAAGATGATTTATGAAGAACAGCAGAATATGTAAGGCGCATTAGACAGTAATGTTATTCATGACGGAAATGACCCCTTCCGGAGGGAAGGGGCCGGATCCATACACAAAATGTATAAGAAAGGAAGATTTCGATTATGGGAATGACCATGACACAGAAGATCCTGGCGGCGCACGCGGGTCTGGATCAGGTTGAGGCCGGCCAGTTTATTGAAGCGAAGCTGGACGCGGTACTGGCAAACGATATTACCGGACCGGTATCCATCAAGCAGCTGCCGGGCATGGGCGCGGACAAAGTATTTGATAAGGACCGGGTATATCTGGTACCGGACCATTTTACGCCGAATAAGGATATCAAGGCGGCGGAACAGTGCAAAATGATGCGGGAATTTGCCAGAAGCCAGGAGCTGACCAATTATTTTGAAGTCGGCCGCGTAGGTATTGAACATGCGCTGCTGCCTGAACAGGGACTGGTTACAGCCGGTGATGTAGTGATCGGCGCAGACTCCCATACATGTACATATGGCGCGCTGGGCGCTTTTTCCACCGGCATGGGTTCCACCGACGTGGCGGCCGGGATGGCACGGGGCATTTCCTGGTTCAAGGTGCCGGCGGCGCTGAAGTTTGAACTGACCGGAAAACCGGCTCCATGGGTCAGCGGCAAGGACATTATCCTGCACATTATCGGCATGATCGGTGTGGAAGGCGCCCGTTACATGTCGATGGAATTCACCGGTGACGGCCTGCAGTATCTGGGTATGGCATCCCGCCTGACCATGGCGAATATGGCGATCGAAGCCGGCGCGAAGAACGGTATTTTTGAAGTGGATGATATTACGCTGGAATACCTGAAAGGCAGAGCAAAGAGAGAGCCGGTGGTATATAAGGCGGATCCGGATGCGGAGTACGAACAGACCTTTGTAATTGATCTGTCCTCGCTGCGTCCGACGGTTTCCTTCCCTCACCTCCCGGATAATACCAGAACGATCGATGAAGTCGGCGATATTCAGATCGACCAGGTGGTCATCGGATCCTGCACCAACGGAAACATCGCGGATATGGAATCGGCGGCAGAGATTCTGAAGGACCGGAAGGTGGCGGATCATGTGCGCTGCATTATTATTCCGGGAACACAGAATGTGTATCTGGAAGCGATCCGGAACGGCTGGGCAGAGATCTTTATTAAGGCCGGCGCCGTTTTCTCCACGCCGACCTGCGGTCCATGTCTGGGCGGCCACATGGGTATCCTGGCGGCCGGTGAACGGGCCGTTACTACGACCAACCGGAATTTTGTAGGCCGTATGGGGCATGTGGATTCGGAAGTGTATCTGGCGAGTCCGGCGGTAGCGGCTGCTTCGGCGGTTGCAGGCAAAATCGCAGATCCGGGAAAACTGTAAGCCTTAATTTGTAATATATTCAGGAGGAATTACAGATGGGTTATGTATTCAAATACGGGGACAATGTTGATACGGACGTCATTATCCCTGCCAGATATCTGAACACTTCAGAACCTGCGGAGCTGGCGAAGCACTGCATGGAAGACATTGATACCGGCTTTTCCGGAGCTGTAAAAACGGGAGATTTTATTGTCGCGGACAAGAATTTCGGCTGCGGATCTTCCAGAGAGCATGCGCCGATCGCCATTAAGGCATCCGGCGTGAAATGCGTCATTGCGTCTTCTTTCGCACGGATTTTCTTTAGAAACTGCATTAATATCGGGCTGCCGATCATGGAATGCCCGGAAGCGGCGGCATCGATCCAGACCGGCGATGATATCGACGTGGATTTTGATACCGGCATGATTACCAATCACACGAAGGGCGAGACCTACCAGTCCCAGCCGCTGCCGGAATTCCTGCAGAACCTGATTGCACAGGACGGCCTGGTGAATTATACAAGAAGCAAGCTCAGCGAATAGCAGCGGAGTGAATTGCAAAATGGCGGGATTCCGTTTATGTCACGGATTCGGCTGTTCAGGAAGAACCAGAAAGAAACAGAAAAGGGAAGTGTAATTTTACACTTCCCTTTTTCGTGGTATGGCTGCAGAGCACATGATGATGGCAATGGATCCGGTGGGTCTGTTTTTGTTTTACGGAGCACTGCCCGGGAACCGCCTGCATGGCAGGCACCATGGCAGCTTCCATGGAGCGGCGCTCATTCAGATTTGTTTAATTAAGAAGAAGCTGTGCCAGGAACACGGCCGCGACACAGAGCAGCACACTCAGCAGGACATAGAGCAGAGCCGTCCCGGACAGGCCGCTTTTCATCAGCTCTGAAGTTTCCAGGGCAAAAGGTGGAAAATGTGGTGAAGCCGCCGCAGATTCCGGTTTTCAAAAATAGAACGAGGCGGGGATCCGCATCGGCATGCTGCAGGGCGTACACTGTCACGCAGCCTATGACGAAGGCGCCCAGCACATTGATGAGCAGAGTATTGACGGGAAAGGCGGTGCTTTCCCGGATTGGAAGAAGGCCGATCAGATAGCGCAGAATGGCGCCGAGAAAGCCGCCCGCTCCGACGGCGAGACAATTTAACATGGGGATTCCTTTCTGCCTGAGGTTGTAGTGCAGGAACGGGTGAATGATTTGCGTTAGAAGGCAGGCGGTGCAGTTACCGGCTGTTTTCCAGGAACAGCTGCTGCAGAGCGTGGAAAATATCATGCGGCAGCATGCCGGTGAGACTGCGGGCGGCGGCACAGCGGTCCGCTGCCGCGCCGTGGAGCCAGACACTGCAGAGGGATGCATCAGCAGGATCCCTGCCCTGTGCCAGAAAGGCTCCGATCATGCCGGCGAGGATGTCACCGCTCCCGCCTCTTGCGAGACCCGATCCGCCGGTCGTGTTGCGCCATAAGCTGCCGTCCGGTACCGCAATGAGTGTGCGGTGCTCTTTCAGTATTACAATGCAGTCCTGCTGCTGTGCGAATGCAAGGGCGAGTTCTTCGCGGCGCGCCTTGACTTCCGCTATGCTCAACCCGGTGAGGCGCGCCATTTCGCCGGGATGCGGCGTGATGACCAGGGGCGCGCCGGACGGATGCGGCAGACGGAAGTCCGGTGCTGCCGGGCCATCTGCTGATTCGCCCGCTGCACCGCTTTTCTGCAGCGGATCCGGTGCGCAGGCGTTCAGGGCATCGGCGTCCAGAAGCACCGGACAGGAGGCGCTTTCCACCAGCCCGGTGACGAGTTGTCGGGTGCTCCCGGTGTTTCCCATACCCGGGCCCATAAGAAGCGCAGTGTATCCGTTTGCCAGCTCGGCCGAGAGCTGGTCAAAGTTTCCGGCGGCGATGCCGCCGGCGCTGTCTGCCCGGCAGGGCAGACAGATGGCCTCGGGCAGCCGCGGCTGCGTGCTCAGGAAGACCGGTTCCGTGGAAGCCAGGGTCACGATCCCGCAGCCGCTCCGCAGCGCGCCCTCCGCGCAGAGCGCTGCGGCTCCGCGGTAGCGGAGGCTGCCCGCGACCATTAACAATTTGCCGTACGTTCCCTTGTGGCTGTCCTCTTTACGGAATGGCATTCGGGCCCATACATCCTCTGCATGTATTTCACGAACCGGGCCCGGTTTTGAGGCCTTCATTTTATTTGCATTATTTCCGGTATTCATTTCTTTCTTTGTGTTCATTATTATTTTTTCCTCATCTAAATGTGGTCCTTATGCATCAAGTCTACCTGCAAAGCTCCCGCTTTGCAAGAACGAGTCACCATCATTGAAAGACAGCCGGCCGGCGGAAGAGCGCCGGGAGCAAAGAAGCGGAAGTACCAGCTCGTTGTTATTGTTGGACAATATCAATCGAAAACCCGGAGAATGTCCACTCCAGTGGACATAACCAATCAGAACCCGAAGAAATGTCCAACAATCGCAGTAAAAAACACGGGTTTACAAGATCTAACCGTCGAATAGTTGGACATTTACAATCGAAAACCCGGAGAATGTCCACTCCAGTGGACATGACCAATCAGAACCCGAAGAAATGTCCAACAATCGCAGCAAAAAACACGAGTTGGCCAGATCTAACCATCACAATTACAATTATGGATTTGCCAATTCTGACCGGCGCGTCCCATCCCCCCAACCAGTGCGCGTTCCGCTTTCATCCTGCACTATTCACCCGCCTCTATTTTTCAATTCTGAAAATGCAAAAATTTTCCAGTGCGATTGACAAATAATGGAAACTGGAATAAAATGTAAATCGAAAAGGAAAATAATGGAAGCGCTTAGTGCGCAGGAGGATAGGAGTAAAAGTATATGAAAATAATGTCATTTGATGATTTTTCGGATCGCGCCGGTAAAGAAATCCGGGACTGGCTGCCGGATCTGTATAAAGATGCGGAAGTGGAAATGCAGACGGTTGAGAGACTTCGCGGCGCTTATACCGGCATGACCGTAGTGCCCGGGGAACAGATGATTGCGCCGATCATTAACCTGCAGGAATTCTATGACCTGTATTTGAAGGATCCGGATTGGGAAAAAGTGATTCGCAGCATGGCGGATATGGTGACCCGCTTCAGCAGGCTGCCGGATATGGGGTGGCTCAGTCATTATGAGCAGGTGAAAGGTTCACTGTTTCTGAAGCTCTGCAGCATAGAAGGAAACGAACAGCTTCTGGAGGATATGCCCCACTGGCGGTATGCGGATCTTGCACTGACCATGCATATTCGTACAAAGTATTTTGATAATGAACTGTACAGCGTGGCGGTGACCCGGGATATGGCAGAGGAGTTCGGAGTGACCGAAGAAGACATGCTGAAGGATGCTTTTGACAGCGCGCAGGAGATGTTTCCTGTTCACTTTGAGGCGATGGAACATGTTTTGAAGGGAGGGTATGTGTATAATCCCGGCAGTCAGGAGCCGTGCGTATCTCCGGCGGGTTCCGGTATGCTTCTCCTTACGAACCAGTATATGCTGAATGGCGCATCGGCGCTGTTCTATCCGGGCGTTCTGAAAGAAGCCGCGGTGTTGTTGGATGGGAGCTATTATATACTCCCATCCTCGATTCACGAGCTGATTCTGCTTCCGGAAGAATTTGTAGAGGATTACCGGGATGTGGAACGAACAGTGCGGCGGATCAATCGCATGCAGGTGGCACCGGAAGACTGGCTGTCCGATCATGTCTACCATTATGATAATGCTTCTGCCCTGTTCGAACGGGCCGATGTGTATGAACAGCGGAAGGCTTTGCGGAACAGATGAACGGAATCCGTCCCTACTGGCTGGCGATCTTTTCTGCCAGTTCTTCCAGGTACAGCCAGCGTTCGGTTTTCCGGTCCAGTTCCCCGGCCAGGGTGTCCCGTTCCGCGGCCAGTTCCTGCAGGCGGATATAATTGCCGGCATCTGCAGCCATGGCATTTTCCAGTTCTGAAATTCGTTCTTCCAGTTCTGCGATATCTTCTTCTATGGTCTCGTATTCTTTCTGTTCCTGGAAGGTGAATTTCAGCTTTTTCCGGTGCTCCGTCCGGCGGGTTTTCTCTTTTTCCACCGTGCCGGCGCCGCTCTCCATTTCCCGCTTCAGAGCTTCGTATTCCCGGGCTTTCATGGTATCTGTATAACCGCCGGGATACTCGCGCACAATACCGTTTCCGTCAAACGAAAAGGTTTTGCGGCAGAGGCGGTCCAGGAAATACCGGTCATGCGATACGATGATCACAGCACCGTCAAAGCTGTCCAGGTAATCCTCCAGTACGGTGAGGGTGGCGATATCCAGATCATTGGTGGGTTCGTCGAAAATCAGTACATTCGGTGCCTGCATCAGCACGCTCAGAAGGTACAGGCGGCGCTTCTCCCCGCCGGACAGCTGCCCGATTTTTATGGAATGCTTGCTGCTCGGAAACAGAAAGCGTTCCAGCATCTGGGAAGCGGAGAGATAGCCGTCGTCGGTTTTCACATTATCCGAAATGCCTTCTACAAATTTGATGATCCGCTGTTCCGGATCCCACACCTGGGTATCCTGGGAAAAATAGCCGATTTTTACCGTCTCGCCGATGGTCACGCTGCCGGCATCCGGCTCCACCTCACCCAGTATCATTTTCAGCAGCGTGGATTTACCGGACCCGTTGTCGCCGATTATGCCAATGCGGTCGTTCCGCAGCACAATGTAGCTGAAATCGCGGATCAGTTCATTACCGTCAAAACTCTTGGACAGATGCTCGATTTCGATGATCTTTTTTCCAAGCCGGCTGCTGGCGGTGCCGATGTTCAGCGAGGAATCGTCGATGATCAGTTTGCTGTCCCGCAGTTCTTCAAATCGCTCGATATGGGATTTCGCCTTGGTGGAGCGGGCACGGGCTCCCCGCATGATCCAGGCGAGTTCTTTTTTATATAAAGCGGCGCGTTTGCGCTCGCTCGCGAGCTGTGACTCCTGTCTTGCCTGTTTGGCTTCCAGATAATACTCATAATTCCCATCATAACTGAAAAGACTGCCGTGATCGATTTCTACAATACGGCGGGTAACCCGGTCCAGAAAATACCGGTCGTGCGTGATCATGAACACGGCATTTTTGCAGGCGGCGAGATAATCCTCCAGCCAGGCAATGACGTCATTATCCATATGGTTGGTAGGCTCGTCCAGGACGATGAGATCGGCATTGACCGCCAGCACGGCAGCCATGGCAACTCTCTTCCGCTGACCGCCGGACAGTTCGTTCATCTTCGGGGAAAAATCCGTGATTCCCAGGCGGGTCAGCATGGAACGGCAGGTGAATTCCTCCGCGGCGGGATCGATCTCATGCAGGTACCGCACGGCCTGCTCCTCCACCGTCAGCGTACCGTCAAAGGGCGGATTCTGCGGCAGGTAGGAAATGCGAATCCCGTTGGTGTAGGTCACTTTCCCGCTGTCAGCCTCCTCTACGCCGGCCAGAATGCGCAGCAGCGTGGACTTGCCTGTACCGTTTACACCGATCAGCCCGATCTTTTCTCCGTCATGAATACTCAGGCTCACATCCCGGAGCAGGGGTTTTTCCGTATAGCTTTTACTGATATTATCGGCATTCAGTATGATCATAATGAAATAGTTCCGTTTCTTATATTAATAATCTGAATAATGGCTGTATGAATGATCCGGCGCGGGCGCGCCGCAGCAGCGGCTGCCGGCATCCGGCCAGAGCTATTACAAGAATAACAGAAAAGCCGTCCGGTGAGCAAGGCATTCGGAAAATAGAAGACTTTTGCCGGTGCGAACAATCTGGATTTGCTAAACCTGCAAAGTGATAGTACAATTGATATACGAACAGTATGGGAGGAGGCTGGAATATGGCAGACGAAAAAAAGAAATACGCCGATCAGACTGTGGAGAAAACAAGCGTGGACGGGATGACCGTCAAGACCTGGACGCTGAATGATAAAAAAGACAGTTTGTTCCGTATATACAGTGAAGAAGAGCTGGCCGCCAAAGAGCGGGAATACGAGCAGAAGATGATCGAGGAAGCGGAAGAGCGCTTCCGGGAGCGGGAGCGCAGGATGAACGCGCAGATTGCGCAGGATATGGCGGCGGAGCTCCAGGAGGAAATGGAAGAGCAGGGCTTCGTATCTTCCGTTGTCGGCGCAGATGATGTACTGGGCAAACTCCGGCTGGATCCGGACCAGGTGCAGGAAGCGCTGTCGCAGCTCACAAAGGATGACCGTATCATCTGCATCGGGGACAGTCTGGTGTATGGCTTCGATGTGGAAGGCTCCCTTACCTGGATCGGGATCCTGCGGCGGGAAGAGAGAATCAATCTGCTGAACGCCGGTATTAATGGGGACACTACGGAGAACATGTTTGAACGCTTTTTTGAACATGTTGTGCAGCTGGAAGCGAAAGCGGTGGTCATTCTCGGCGGCGGCAATGACGTGTTCGGGACCACCCCGCTGGAATACGTCACCAGCAACTATGCCATGATGGTGCAGATGGCCATGAATTACGGCATTGTGCCGATCGTTGCGACACCGACGGAGCCGGATCACAAAAAAGTGCCGAAGGAATGGAAACAGTTCATCGATTACGATGAATCCTGCAGGAAGATTCAGGAGTACAACCGCTGGCTGCGGGAGTTTGCAAAAGTAAATCAGCTTCCGCTGATCGATTTTGATAAGGAAATGCACAGCCGTCTGAAGGCAGGCTACGGCAGATTCTTTATTGACGGGGCCCATCCGAATCCGGCCGGACATCGCATGATGGCAGCGGTCGCGAAGGATGCCTTCATCGAGATGGGTCTGCTGGAGAAAAAGGAAAAACCGGTGGATCATCGCTTTGACCTGTAGCGGATACCGGACAGAACAGCGCATCCGTCCGGAACGGAATAAATGAAAGGAGTGACCGGAATGTATGAAGATCTGAGAAAAATCATTGATGAAAGCAATTATATCGTATTTTTCGGCGGGGCAGGCGTTTCCACGGAGAGCGGCGTACCGGATTTCCGCTCCGAGAACGGACTGTGGAGGGCAAAAACCCGGTTCGGCCTGACGCCGGAGGAAATCGTCAGCCACTCCTTCTTTATGAGCCGGACGGATGACTTCTATGAATATTACATGGAAAATCTGGTATTCCCGGATGTGCAGCCGAACGCGACGCATTATGCGCTGGCGAAGCTGGAGGAAATGGGCAAGCTCAAAGCCATTATCACCCAGAATATTGACGGGCTCCACCAGGCGGCAGGAAGCAAAGAAGTGTACGAAATCCACGGGGCGGTGTCCCGGGTGCACTGTATGGACTGCGGAAAAAAATATTCGGCAGAGTACATGCTGGACAAAAAGCACTGGAAACCAGACTCCTATACTCCGGTATGCGGCGAATGCGGCGGTGTGCTGAAGCCGGATGTGGTGCTGTATGAGGAACCGCTGGATGAAGTCCTGATCCAGAAATCGATCAAAGCGATTTCCGAAGCGGATACGCTGATCATCGGAGGAACCTCCCTGGTTGTTTATCCGGCTGCCGGGTTCGTGAATTTCTTCCAGGGAAAGAATCTCGTCCTGATCAATAAGCAGGCTACGGGCTTTGATGCCCGGGCGGATCTGGTTATTCACGATTCGCTGGGCAAGGTGTTCTCCAGCGTAGTAGACGGGATTGAACACAACCCGAAGCCGGTGAAGCTGAAAGGCGAATAAACTGGTGCAGGCCGGGTGTAAAATGTATCCCGTGCCAGAAGCCGGTCCGGCAGAATCAGCGGCAATAAAAAACAATCTCCATCCGGTGCGTTCACCTGTCATGGAGATTGTTTCATGTTGCAATGATGTTCGTATCCATTTAATCGCGAATCCAATCTATGAATAAATCCACTTTGTCCAGTTTTTCTTTGTTCATGGTTCTGATTTTGTCGTAGAGCTCGTTGTGTTTCAGCGGGCTGTTGCTGATCGTTAAGAAAAACTCTGCCGAAGACATGTTGAAATACTGGATGATGTTGAATAATTCATGAACAGAGGGGAGTGCATCTCCGCTGGTGATCCGGCGGATGTAGGAACCGCTTTTGTTCAGTTCCAGGCTCATACGATGCTCGGACACGCCCATCTGCATGCGCAATTGAGTAATTCTGTCCCTCAGCTGGTTTTCATAGTCCCTGGTCATTTTTATCCCTCCTCATGAAACATTGTAATTCATTTTTTTGCCAGGGATTGGCCTTTAAAATATTAATAATAATCTGGAATAGTGGGAAAACAGATTCATATTACCAAATAAAAGAATCAATCAATACGATAATTATTAAGCAAGGTGAGGAGTACGATTTATCAATAAATTGTCAGAAAACAATATTTCTGCATAGCTATATCATAAACCATAAGCGGATACTTATGCAATAATATGAATTAATATCAAAACGTGATATTGCAGGTTTTTTGTTAAACAATACCGCTTCCTGCGATGCGTCCGGAAAGAAGTTTTCCTTTGCCGCACGGCCTGCACTGCGGTATACTAGTACCAACTGCAGACAGGAAACGCAGGATTTATGGACAGAAAGAAGGAATGTAATGAATATACTGGTATCCAATGACGACGGGATTCAGGCGGCCGGGCTGCGGCTGCTGGTGGATACGCTGGCATCGATTGACGGAGTGCATGTGTATGTCTGTGCACCGGACGGCGAGCGCAGCGCCGCGAGCCACAGCATTTCCACTACGCGCGGGCCGGTCATGGTCGTTGAAGAGGAGGTGCCGGGGGCGGTCTGGGCAAGAGCGCTGTCGGGCACACCGGCGGATTGTGTCAAGTTCGCCATAAAAAAGCTCCGCCAGGAAGGCATTGAATTTGATGTGGTCTTCTCCGGCATTAATCACGGCAGCAACATCGGTTCGGATGTGCTGTATTCGGGCACGGCATCCGCGGCCGCGGAAGCGCTGCTTTGCAGGGTGCCCGGGATAGCCATGTCGCTGGACCGGCGCCGGCCGAAGCCGGAGCAGCTGGAAAATATGAGGCCGATGATTCTGGACCTGGTGAAAAAGGCCGTTCCGGCCATTGACAGCCACACTCTGCTGAACGTCAATTATCCGGGGTGCCGGCCGGAAGAGATCAGGGGCATGAAGATCACCCGGATGGGGCCGCGCGAATACAATGAAACTTTTGAAATTCAGGAATCGCCGCGGAAACAGAAGTATTTCTGGTATTCCGGCACTGTCGTGCATTATGAAGGGCTGCCGGAAGATCTGGACATCATGGCGCACCAGGACAATTATATCACCGTGACGCCGCTGAAGCTGGATCTGACAGATTTGGACATGCTGGATACGGTCACCGGCTGGGATCTGCTGGGGAAATAATATGGATTTTTTTTCAAACCGCATAACGATTGACCGAAAAGAAGAAATAGAGGATTATATTAACCGCTATGCACATGAAACATCGGGCCTGACTTTCTCCTCCCTGTATCTGTGGCGGGATGTCAATGATTTCACCTTTGAGGTGATCAGCAATTTCCTGTGTGTAGCGGGATTGTCCAACTTTGAGGGGTTCGAGGACGAGCCGTTCGTATTTCCGCTGCTTCCGCTGAAGGGCGAATGCGACGCCAAGAATATGAGGCGGGCGCTGGATGCGGTGACTGACCGCTTCGCGCAGCTGGATAAGCCGTACGTCATGCGGCTGATTCCGAAGCATATGATTCAGTCGTACATCGACCTGATTCCGGCACAGTTTCTCTTCCTGACCGACCGGGCAAACTACGATTACGTCTACCGGACGGAAGATCTGGCCGGCCTGAAAGGGCGCCGCTACCACAGCAAGAAAAACCTTGTGAACCGGTTTAACCGGGAGCAGGAAGGCAGGTATGAGATCGTGCCGTTCTCTGCGGACATGGCGGAAGAGGCCCTGTCGCTGCTGGAATATATCGATGAGAAAAAGCAGGTCACGGGATTCGAAGCAGATATGCTGCACATGGAAAAGGGCGTGTTAATGGATGCGCTGCCGGAGTACCGCCGGCTTGGTCTGGAGGGCGTGGCGCTGCGCATTGACGGAAAGCTGGAAGGCTACGCCATCGGCGGCCTGCTGGGCAGCGACACCATCGTGGAGCATGTGGAAAAAGCCAACGTCGATTTTCCGGGAATCTATCAGAAACTCAACCAGGAATTCGCGAAAGCCTGTCTGGGCAGGTACGAATTCATTAACCGGGAAGAGGATATGGGGCTGGCCGGGCTGCGGAAGGCAAAAACTTCGTACCGGCCGTGCCGGATGATTGAAAAAAGCATCGCCGTGTTTGCGGACGACACAGAAGCTATTGAGCGGTACGGCATTGACGAGGAGCCGCTGGAATAAAGCATTCAGAAAGGAGTTATTATCATGAAAAGAAGAAACCGGACAGGAAGAGCAGTAATCGCAGCACTGCTGGTAGTGTGCATGGCCGTATTTGCTGCGGCATGCGGTTCTTCCGAAAAAAAGGCAGATACAGAACCTTCGCAGAAGGACGGGATTATCCTCTACGCCGGGGACGGGAACTTTGTCATTTCCGGGTACAGCGCAGATTACACTTCCACGGATGTGCATATGATTCTGGACGATGAGGATCTGGGCAGCGTGGGCGGCGGACAGACAGCCGGAAAATCGTATGTCATGGTCGGCACAAATGTGCAGGACGCAGTGACGGAAGAAACCGAAGGGTATCAGAAGCTGGTGATACAGGTTTACGGATCTTCGGATCTCGCCAAGGATGAACATAGTGAAGACTGTATAGAGAAGACCTTCTACGTAAAATGCGGGGAAGGTGCGGAGTTCGAGGTTATTTCGATCATCGGTACGGATGAAGTTACTTCGCCGCCGGACTGGAAGTGGGAATAAAGATGAAGCTGCTGATTGCGTCGGATATACACGGGTCCGCCCGCTTTGCGGAACTGTTCCTGGAAGCGGTCCGGCGGGAACAGCCGGACCGGATTCTTCTGCTGGGAGACCTGCTGTACCACGGGCCGCGCAACGCGCTGCCGGATGATTATGATACGAAACGCACCATGGAAATTCTGAATTCACTGAAGGACCGGATCGTTGCGGTGCGGGGAAATTGTGATTCGGAAGTGGACCAGATGGTGCTGGATTTCCCGATCATGAATCGCTATGAGATGCTGGAGGCAGACGGGCTCCGCCTGTTCGCCACCCATGGGCACGGGTACAATCCCCTGAATCCTCCGCCTTTTGTCGAAATGGACGTGCTGCTGAACGGGCATACACATGTGCCTGCTCTGAAGCAGTATGAGGAGTATCTGTATGTGAATCCGGGCTCCGTTTCTATCCCGAAGGGCGGATCCGATCACTCCTATGCGGTGCTGGAGGGAGGCGTCTTTTCTCTCCGCCGCCTGCAGGACGGCACCGAGTACGACCGCTGTGCGGTCGGACGACGGCAGACACAGAACGAATGAGTCCTGTGCGGGCAGGAGAAAGAGCCGGAGAAAGACGGTCCCGTGCGATACGTGAATGAGGTGATACAATTGAAAAAGACAGGTATTTTTCTGATCGTCATGGTAATGGCCGGGATGCTCTTCCCGCAGGCGGGAACTGCACCCGCGGCAGCGGCAGAGACCGCGCCGGAAGAAAGTATCCGGGCGGTTCTGGAAGAAACGGTTCATACGCTTGCCGGGGCAATCGCTCAGCAGCAGGCCGGGCAGGAGGCTCCGGGAACACCGGAAAACTTTGCCTGGGCCTCCGACACAGGCGGCCTGCCGGATGCGGCCGGCATCCGGGTGACCTGGGATCCTGTATCCGGAGCGGATGGCTATGAGTATGTATTTTATTATTTCTGGGATACGGATAACAGTGTTACCGATACCGGAGAGACCGCTGAACCCGGCCAGAGCATGTATTTTCAGGATGCCACGAATCTGAAAATGGAAGTCCGGGCTTTCCGCCTTGTGAACGGCGAAAAAGTATACGGAGAGTGGAATTCCTCTGTTCTTCCGGAGGAAGAGCTGTTCCGGCTGTAGCGGATCGATGCAGAACTTCCGGGCGGTTCGTTTACTGCTTTTCTGTATTCAGTTCGTCAAACATGTCCCGCACAGTCGGGGCATTTTTTGTGAGCTTTTTTATGCTCAGATCCTGCGCCTTATTATTCGCCAGCCGGAGCTGATTGCCGGAGGAAAGCAAGGCTTCCTTCGTTTTCTGCAGATGATCGATCGTCTTATCGATTTCTTTGATGGCGGTTTCGAACTTCTTGCTGGCAAGCTCATAATTGCGGGCGAAACCGTTTTTAAAAGAGGCCATTTCGCTTTCGAAATTCTGCAGGTCCAGCTGCTGGTTTTTCACGATCTGCAGTTCCCTCTGGTAGTGCAGGGAATTCAGCGCCGCATTGCGCAGCAGGGTAATGATCGGAATGAAAAACTGCGGCCGCACCACGTACATTTTTTCATAGCGGTAGGATACATCCACAATGCCGGTATTGTACAGCTCGTTATCAATCTCCAGCAAAGACACCAGAACGGCGTATTCGCATCCTTTTTCCCGGCGGTCCTTGTCCAGCTCTTTGAAGAAATCCTCATTTTTATGCTTTGTCGCGGTCTCATCCATCTCATTTTTCATTTCAAACATAATGGAAATGAACTCGATGCCGTCTTCCGTGGATTCGCGGAAGATGAAATCTCCCTTGCTGCCGGTCCGGGCGTCATTATCCTTTTCAAAATACGCCGACGGAAATGCCGTCATGCGGAGGGAATTGAACTGGGTCAGGCAATGCTGTTCCAGGCTTTCCCCGATCATCTTGGTGGACTGCCTGGCCTTGAAATCTTTATAATATTCGATCTGCTCGTCCTTTAATCGGAGCTCGGCTTCGTGCTTTTCCTTCAGCGACTTTTCGTGCAGCTTATTCTCGGTTTCCTTACTGGAAAGCTGCCCCTGCAGTTTCGTAATTTCCGTCACTTTGTCCGAGATTTCCCTGTTTTTTTCCTGCACAGCCCTGGACACGGCCAGTTCCTTTTCGGTTTCGGTAACGGACAGCTGCGCTTTCAGCTGATCGATCATTTTCTCTTTCTCTGCGATCGCATGATTTTTCTTTTCGAGCTCCTCATGGTAACTCTTTTCCTGTTCCATGCGGGCCAGCTTCACATCCTGCTCGTTTTTCACCGCAAAGTCTTTTTCCCGGCGTTCCAGTTCCTTTTCAAATTCCCTGTCCCGCACCTGCTGCAAAATCTGCGCATATCCGGATTCATCCACCTGAAATACTTTTCCGCAATGCGGACACTTAATTTCCTGCATGAGTAACCTGCCTTTTCTATCATAAAAACGAAATTATTCAAATTGATTAATTCCATATTATTCCAAATTGAGAGGATTGTAAAGCGGGAAATCCTGTCCCGGGCGGCGCGAGTATGATATAATAATTGGCAGAACAATAATATGATCGTTCATGTTAATGGTAATGCTTCGGATCAGGGGAAATGTTCCATGAAGAGAAAAGCCTTATTAATTTGCATATGCATTTTGCTTTGCCTTCTGGCCGGGGGCAGTTTTTTCACGGCCTGGCAGGTATGGTCATTCCAGGCCGCCATGGAGCGGATTGCAGAGACTACAGGGGATTTTCAGCTGGAGCTTGCGTATAAAGAAGGACAGGATGGACAGCAGCAACTGGTTCGCCTGGAAGGCGAAAAAGAAGGCCTGCGGCAGATGCATGTCCTGTATTCCGATGATACTGTCAGCAATGTGGAATGCTATGCGGACCTGGCCCGGTCCGGGCTGTTTGTAAACGGGCTGTCGGCGGTTCCCGGGCTGCAGGAGTTTCTTCCGCCGGAAACCGGCGTATATTTCACGCTGGACCAGGTTGAAAGCCTGCTGGGAGAAAAGCTGATGGATGATCAGATCCGGTTTTATTATTCGGAGGATCGAATCGCCGCTTTAATCGACCGGATCCTTGCGCTTCCGTGGCCGCGTTTTCTGCTGCCGGAGGACCTGCAGAAGGATGCAGGCAATGGAAAAGGGTACAGAATTCCGGGGGAAAAGATCTGGCTGGTGCTGGAGCCGGCGGACGGGGACAGACCGGACAGAGTATTGTTCTTTGCCGCAGAGGAAAACCTGCAGGTAAAGGGGAGCATAGAGGTTACGCCGGATGACGGCGTGCAGATTGCAATGCCGGATCCCGTGTCGGACAGAATGTTCGGATTGCTGAAATCCGGTCTGGATTTACTGCCATAATGTGCACCTTATAGCGGGATCAGGAACTGAAACAGTGATAATAAAAACAAATTTCTACAATAAAGAAAAGCCCGGGTGCAGCGGGATCTTACTGATCCGCGCACACCCGGGCTGAGTTTTTTAATAATTATTCGATGCCAACCATTACGGAAGTTGCCTTGACAACCGCAACTGCTTCTGCGCCTGCTGCCAGACCGAGTTCTTCAACTGCAGCTCTGGAGATGGTAGCGGAGATGGTGCCGATGGCAGTGTCGATCTTCACGATATCATTCACAGCGCCTTCTTCTACGGCAGCAACCTTGCCGGCAAACTTGTTTCTGGCGGAGAGAGTCAGGCCGCCAGCGCCTACCATTACTTCCGTAGCCTTGATGACGGCAACTGCTTCAGAACCTTCCTTCAGGCCGAGTTCCTTGATGGCTTCCATGGAAATGGTTGCGGAAACCGGTGTGCCATTTACATCGATGGTAACGATGCCGTTTACAGCACCTTCATTAACCTTGGAAACGATACCCTTGAACTGATTTCTTGCACTGATTTTCATTTTGTTGTCCTCCATTTTTTCTGTTTTTCTTAATCTTTCGAATTATGTGTAAATTATTTGGAACCGCAGGCGGTCCCGGTCGTGCTTTTTGTTTTGTGTCTTTCGACAATTGCATTATATTAGACGGATATATATAAGTCCAATACGTAGATTATTTGTT
>JAFWDF010000065.1 GCA_017534025.1 Bacillota bacterium | reverse complement strand
GCCGCGCTGATAACTCTGCGATTTATCAGCGCGGCCGCACAATCCGAGATATTTGTCAAGTGTTTTCACAATAAAAAAAGGACCTCTATACCATTACTGATATAGAGATCCTTGACTGTCATGTTAACTTAATGACATTGCCGGAAGGCCTGCCTTTTTCATATATACCGGTCATGCTATCTCTCGAACTTTTTCAGCAGGGACAGTTTCTTTCCGCCTTTTTTGCCGGAATAGGGGCGTTCCCGGATCGATTTTCTGAGTAAATAGTAAGCCATTATGCATGTCACCCCGATGCCAGAATATATAATATATTATACTCCCCGGCATTATTTTAGGCAATACGGGATGAAACCGTGCATTTTCAGAAAAACGGTGGAATGAGATAGTATATTGTGTTATAATTATTATGGATTATTAGAATCAGAAAGGAGAACGCACTAATGGCTGAAAAAACAGTACTTGAATTTTTTGAGATGCTGAAGACAGATCCGACAGCGCGGGAACTGATTAAAAATACACCGAAACCGAATAATGAAGAGGAGCGGCCGGCAGTTTATGAAGAGCTCGCGGGAAAGCTTGGATTGGATCTGACAAAGGAAGATTTTATCCGTGCGGCTAAGGACGGCGAATTGAAGCAGAAAGCCAGGACAGAGAATGCTGCGGAGAAGATCCTGGAACTGCCGGATGACGCGCTGGATCAGGTGGCCGGAGGGAAAAAAGACCACGACAGCTGCAAGGACACCTTCCGGGATAAGGAAGACTGCTGGTATAATGACGGCTGTGATACGGTTTTCCACTCTTACAAAAATTATGTATGCTACTGGGACTGGAAGACAAACTCAGACCCGAAGGACATGCATTGTAATTTCCTGATCAGGCATGACTGGTGATATCGTATGAGATACATTCTGGATGAAAGATATCGATTCAGGGGCTGGCAGAAGTCTCCTGCCGGCATTTTTGACACACACAGGAAAGAAGCTATTTTCCTGCCGAAGGAACAGTACCTGTTTGTTCTGTATTTTGACGGTGCGCATGACCTGGATGAGGAGACGCTGCCTGAGGAAAAGAAGAAGTTCCTGGAGGAGCTGAAGAGGATGGGCATTGTCCGTCCTGCAGGCTTTGCGGAATTCCTGAAACCGGAGCAGGAATACAGAACTTATCCTGCGCAGTACAAAAAACAGGCACACTGGTCCGTTACCGGCGCATGCAATCTGAAATGCCGCCACTGCTTCATGTCTGCTCCGAACGCGAAACACGGATCTCCCTCGCATGAGCAGATCATTGCCATCGCCGACCAGCTGGCGGAATGCGGCGTTTTCCAGGTGGGGCTGACCGGCGGCGAGCCGCTGATCCGGGAAGATTTTCTGGATATCGTCGATGCCCTCAACGAGCGTGAGATCGGGATCGATGTGATCTTTACGAACGGCTGGCTGGTGGACGAAGCATTTCTGGATGAACTGGAAAAACGCCATGTGCATCCTCCGTTCCAGCTGAGTTTTGACGGCGTCGGCATGCACGATTTCCTTCGGGGCATACCCGGAGCCGAGGAGCGTACGATCAGTGCGTTAAAACTGCTTCAGAAGCGGGAGCACCCGGTATCGGTCTCCATGTGCATGCACCGCAGGAACCGGCATGTGCTGCGGGAATCCGTAAACCTGATGGCATCGCTGGGCGTGCGCAGCATGAAATGCGGAGGGATGATGCAGCTGGGAGAATGGGCCCGTCCGGAGCTTGCTGACCTCCAGCTGACCAATGAAGAAGAGCTTCAGATGTTTGAAGAATATATCCCGCAGTACTTTGAGGATAACGCGCCGCTTTCCATCATGATGTCCGGCGTATTCATGTACACGCCCGGCGATGAGCGGTGGAGTATTTATAATCATTCGGAATGTTCTGCGGAAGATGAGATGCTTGCGCCGTCCTGCGGTGTGCTGCGGCATAATTTCTACATTGGCGCGGAAGGTATGGTCGCCCCGTGCATGGGTATGGCGGATTGCGGCTACGCGAAGAATTTTCCGAATCTGTTTGAGACACCATTAAGAGAGATCCTCGGGGATTCCGAATTCAACCGGCTGTGTAACGCCAAGGTCGGCGAGGTAAGGGATGCCGCCGGAAAATGCAGGGACTGCAGATTTATTGACCGGTGTACCGGCGGATGCCGGAACGCGGCACTGATGGCGGGGGATGATTATTACGGTATCGATCCGGATATATGCTGGTTCTTTGAAAATAACGGGGAAGAGAGGATCACGGCTGCAGCGGAAGAAGCATTTGCAGCCTATATCAGGCGCAATCCGCCGGTGAAAAAAGAACGTGAAAAGATTGAAACCGATGTAACGGAATGTCCGTAACAGTTTTGATATCGGAAGGAGAAGGAATATTATGAGTGAAACCGATGTGAAGAAAGACATCAGGGCCTCTCTGGAAGAAGCGGAGCAGGACAGGATAGCCAGAACGGACAAAGCGGCAGAGCAGATCCGGGAGCTGGCGGATGACACCCTGGAGTGTGCTGCCGGCGGGGGAAGGCACGGCGAAGGCGAGCGCAACCCTGCATGCAAATATTCCTATAAGGACAAAGAGAACTGCTATTTCAAGGATGCCTGCGATAATACATGGCCGTATTATCCGGAATATCTCTGCAAAAAACACAATCTCGGAACCTGAGCAGACAGCGCGTGTGTCTGACAGCGGGCAGAAATAAGGAGGGAAAACCATGGCAGCGGAAAATGCGAAGAAATTGTTTGAAATGCTGGACACGGATCCGGAAGCAAAGGAACTGCTGAAGGATTATACAAAGCCGGAAAAGCCGGAAGATATTCTGAAAGTTTATGCTGAGATCGCCGGAAAGCTTAACATCTCTCTTACAGAAGATGAACTGAAGGCTTACCTGACAGAAGAGGCGAAAGCTATGGGGAGCCGTACTGAAGCGGCTGCTGCCAAGATCGCAGAGCTTCCGGATGAAGCGCTGGACGCGGTCGCCGGCGGCAAAGATCATGAAGAATGCAAAGATACTTTCCGGGATCATGAGGACTGCTGGTATAACGACGGCTGTGACGCTATCTATCATATGTACGATGATTACGGGTGTTACTGGAATGTAAGCAGCAGCTGCCTTGACGGAGACTGGACATTTATCAAAAACGGCTCTTAAGCTTATTATGGCGGGACCGGGGAGACGCAGAGCCGGTCATACAGGGAGAAAGATCGATGGAAAAAGCAAAAAAGTTCTTTGAGATACTGAACACAGACCCGAAAGCGCAGGAGCTGCTGCAGGACTGCGCAAAGCCGGAAAAACCGGAGGATGTGCTGAAAGCGTATGTGGATATTGCCGGAAAACTGGGCATTTCTCTTACCGAAGAAGACATTAAGGATCATATGGAGGAAGAGAAAGCGGCAGTGAAAAGCCGGACGGAATCGGCAGTATCGCAGATAGAAGAACTTCCGGATGATGCGCTGGACGCGGTGGCCGGCGGCAAAGGGGAGCGCTCCGACTGTAAGAATACCTATAAGGACAAGGAAAACTGCTGGTTCAACGACGGCTGCGATAATGTCTATCACCTTTATGACGATTATCTTTGCGCCTGGTATTATTATCTAAAGGGAGAAAAATGAGCGATTTATTCCGAGAAAAGAGCCTTGACCGGGTATCATCCCCGGAGAAGCTGAATGATTATATCAGGGTGACCAAACCGTCTGTGTGGCTGGTGCTTCTGGCAATCGTTGTCCTGCTGGCCGGAATGCTGATCTGGGGCATATTCGGCACGGTGGAGGTAAAAGACGCAGACGGGAACACAAAGACCGTTCATCCGATTACTTTTGTTACAAACTAGCGGTGCAGCCGGGACGGCTGGTATTTGCGTGGACAGTGAGGACAGGAAATGCCGGGTGCGAGGATCAGAAAACCGATACAGAAAGGCGTGGCCAAAGTGCCCGTAGTAATGCAGCTGGAGGCACTGGAATGCGGCGCCGCCAGTCTTTGCATGCTTATGGCCTATTACGGGAAGTGGATCCCGCTGGAACAGGTGCGGGCGGACTGCGGCGTCAGCCGGGACGGCTCCAACGCCAAAAACATGCTGATCGCTGCGCGCAGCTACGGCATGGAGGCCAAAGGGTGCCGCTGCGAGCCGGAAGCGCTGCGGCAGGAAGGAAAATTCCCGTGCATCGTTCACTGGGAGTTTAACCATTTTGTGGTCTGCGACGGCTTCAGAGGAAACAAGGTTTATCTGAACGATCCTGCCAAAGGCAGTTATGCCGTGACAATGGAGCGTTTTGACGAAGCGTTTACCGGCATTGTCCTTATGATGGAACCGGGCGAAGACTTCCGGCCTGAAGGAAAGCCGAAATCTGTCCTGACATTTGCCCGCAAACGGCTGGAAGGCGCGAAAGCAGCACTGCTCTTTGTCGCTCTGACTACGGTGATCGCTTCTCTGACGGGCATTGTCAGTTCGGGCTTTTCGAGAGTTTTTCTGGATTATATGCTGCCGGGGACGAATCCCGGATGGGTCATTCCGTTTTTCGCCGGCATGGGCATCCTTGCGCTGATCCAGATCTCATCTGCCTGGATCAACGCCATCTATTCCCTCCGGCTTAACGGAAAAATGGCCGCGGTGGGTTCTTCGACTTATCTGTGGAAAGTTTTAAAACTTCCCATGGAATTCTTTTCCCAGCGCATGGCAGGAGATATCCAGAGCAGGATGGACAGCAATGCAGCCATCGCGGGGCAGGTGGTCAACACACTGGCGCCGCTGGTCCTGAATACGGCCATGATGATCTTTTATCTTGTGGTCATGCTCCGGTACTCCTGGATGCTTACGCTCATCGGCATCGGGGCTGTGCTGGTCAATCTCTGGCTGTCACGTGTGATCAGCAATAAGAGGATCAATATCACCCGCGTGTCCATGCGGGATAAAGGCAAACTGTCCGGCGCAACGGTAGGCGCCCTGGACATGATCGAGACCATTAAGTCGAGCGGCGCGGAAAACGGATATTTCGAGCGGTGGGCAGGCTATCAGGCTTCCGTCAGCACGCAGAATATCCGCTATCTGAAACTGAATCAGTATCTGGGAATGGTTCCGGCTGCCGTCAGCGGTGTAATAAATGTTGTTATTCTGATCCTGGGTGTCTGGCTTGTCATGCGGGGTGATTTTACTGTGGGCATGATTATGGCATTTCAGGGCTTTTTAAGTTCTTTCACCGGGCCTGCCGGCCAGCTGATCAGCGCCGGGCAGGTGATCCAGGAGATGCGCACTTCCATGGAGCGGGTAGAGGATGTCATGGAATATCCGGAAGATGCTGTATTCGGCAATGCTTCTGATGAGCCGCGAGAGGGAAACCCGCAGGAAGCTATACAGGAGGAGACGGCCGGGGGAGCCCCGCAGGAAGCCGGACAGGAGGAGCAGGAATACGACAAGCTCTACGGAAGGCTTTCCATGCGGCATGTGACATTCGGCTATTCACGTCTGGCACCGCCCCTGATCGAAGATTTTAACCTTGAACTGGAAACCGGGCAGCATGTGGCTTTTGTCGGGCCTTCCGGCTGCGGAAAATCCACGCTTGCCAAGCTGATATCGGGGCTTTACCAGCCCCGGAGCGGGGAGATCCTCTATGACGGGAAGCCCATAGGAGAGATCGACCGGAGCGTGTTTACCGGCTCCGTAGCGGTGGTGGATCAGGATATTATCCTGTTTGAGGATACCATCGAGAATAATATAAAAATGTGGGACAGCTCCATTGAAGACTATGAGATGACCATGGCTGCGCGGGATGCGCAGATCCACGAGGATATCATGCAGCGGGAAGGCGGCTATCAGTACAGGCTGACCGAAGGGGGAAATGATTTCTCCGGCGGCCAGCGGCAGCGGCTCGAGATCGCACGCGTCCTCGCGCAGGATCCGACCATGATCATTATGGACGAGGCTACCAGTGCGCTGGATGCCCGCACCGAGTATGACGTGGTGCGGTCCATCCGGGACCGGGGGATCTCCTGCGTCGTGATCGCCCACAGGCTTTCCACGATCCGCGACTGCGGCGAAATCATTGTGATGGACCGCGGAAAGGTCGTGGAGCGCGGTACCCATGATCAGCTGATGAAACAGAACGGCCTGTACTCCAGGCTGGTCAGCAGCTGCTGAGAAAGGAGGGACCGATGGGCTGGTTTGACAAACAGATCCGCAAAAAGAAAGCGGAAGAGCAGGCAGCGTTTGAGGAGTCCTTCCGGCAGATCGCCGGCGCTGTTATGGGCAAAATTCCGGGTGATTCCGGACATGACAGCCGCAAAGATGCGGAGGACGCCATCGGGGAGATCCTGCGGTATTACCGGATCAAGCCGAAGGAAGTTCCGGAAAACCTGCAGGACACGAATGAAGTGCTGGAATTTCTCCTCCGATCCTCCGGGATCCTGCGCAGAAGCGTAAAACTGGAAAAAGGATGGCGCAAAGACGCGTTCGGGGCCATGCTGGGCATCCGGAAGGATGACGGAAGTATTGTAGCACTTATACCTTACGGATTAGCAGGCTACCGGTTCTTTGACCGGAAAACAGGCAGATATGTGAGGGTCACCGGCAGGAACGAGGACCTGATCGAGGCGGACGCGTCGGCTTTTTATAAGCCGTTTCCGCTGAAAAAAATGAATATTGTCAGTTTCGGCCGATATCTTCTGCAGCAGATCTCCGTTTCGGACATGGCGGCGCTGATAGCAGCTATGGCGGCGGTGACCCTCGTGGGACT